>DAORKI010000033.1:10351-32852 GCA_035439485.1 Bacteroidia bacterium | reverse complement strand
ATTACACTTTCAAGTTAGTCCAATTACTGCAGGGCCTTATTGTACTAATACCGATTTGAAATAAGTAATAGCCCAAATTTGCTTCACTGCAGTCGTGCTAAACTTCTTTCCTGTCGGTATTAACCAATGTATGATTTATAAATTATAGTCATAATTTATAAATCACATTGGTATAATTTCAAGTAGTATCGGCATTAACAATTGCATATTTATTTTTTATACCGATATGGTTTCTGTAATAGTCCAAATGATTGAACTATAACAGACACTCTATCGGCATTGTACCATAATCTCATGGACTAAATTATAATAACTAAAGGTATTAGTTGGACTATAAAATAAATGCAATTGGTATAATATGCTTTCAGCACAGCATTTTATTATAAATAAGTTTCAAAACCATTAAATTTGTGGGATAAAAAATTTTTGTGAACAAATCTTCATTCAAAAAAAATAAATTTGGGATTAAGCCGCTCCAATTGGCCTTTTCATCAAGTAATCAGCTAATCAATTCATCGGCTAATTAATTTTTTTTACCTTTGCACCTCAAAATTTAAAAACACAATCCAATGTCAACAGGCTTTTTTAATGTTCCTATAGCAGTTAACGAACCAGTTAAAAATTATGCGCCAAACTCAATTGAGCGTAAACAATTACAAGACACAATTACCATTATGCGTGCGCAACAAATGGATATTCCAATGTATATTGGAAGTGAAGAGGTACGTACCAATGATAAGGCAGTATTAACATCTCCACACGATCATCAACACGTATTAGGACATTATCATAAAGGAAATAAAACACATGTACAACAAGCTATTGAAGCAGCTCTTGCCGCTCGCGAGAACTGGGTAAACATGAGTTGGGAGCAACGTGCAGCTATTTTCTTAAAAGCTGCTGAGTTAGCAGCAGGGCCATTCCGAATGAAGTTAAACGCTGCCACCATGATGGGGCAAAGTAAAAATGTGTATCAAGCCGAAATAGATGCTGCATGTGAGTTCACCGACTTTTTGCGTTTTAATGTGCAATACATGACCGAAATTTATAAGCAACAACCTGTGTCATCACCAGGTGTTTGGAACCGCGTAGAACAAAGACCTTTAGAAGGATTCGTATTTGCATTAACACCATTTAATTTTACAGCCATTGCTGGTAATTTGCCTTCTAGTGCGGCATTAATGGGCAATGTAGTTGTTTGGAAACCTGCAAACACACAAATTTATGCTGCCAATGTGCTCATGCAACTCTTTAAAGCCGCAGGTGTACCCGATGGTGTAATTAATTTAGTATACGTTTCAGGACCAGATGCAGGTGATGTAATTTTTAAACATCCCGATTTTGCAGGAATACACTTTACTGGTTCAACAGGTGTGTTTCAAGATATTTGGAAACAAATTGGCAATAATATTCATTTATACAAAAGTTATCCGCGCATTGTGGGTGAAACCGGTGGAAAGGATTTTATTTTAGCGCATCCTAGTGCCGATGTTAAAACGCTTGTTACAGCACTTTCACGTGGTGCTTTCGAGTATCAAGGTCAAAAATGCAGCGCGGCTTCAAGAGCATATGTTCCATCAAATCTTTGGAATGAAACCAAATCTTTGTTACAAGCCGATTTAAAGTCTTTTAAAATGGGCCCTACCGAAGATTTTAGCAATTTTATAAATGCCGTTATTGATGAAAAATCATTTGATAAACTAGCCAAATACATTGATGCGGCTAAGCAAGACAAAAATGTAGAAATTATTGCAGGAGGAAATTATGATAAAAGCAAAGGCTGGTTTATTGAGCCTACTGTCATTGTTACCAAAGACCCATATTATGTGACTATGTGCGAAGAGTTATTTGGGCCAATACTCACTATTTTTGTGTACAATGAAAATGAGTTTGAAACAACATTAAATATTGTGGATAAAACTTCAGTGTATGCTCTAACAGGAGCCATCATTGCACAAGACCGATATGCTATTGAATTAGCAACAAAAAAATTAAATCACAGTGCAGGTAATTTTTATATAAATGATAAATGTACAGGAGCAGTAGTTGGTCAACAACCATTTGGAGGTGCTCGCGGTAGTGGAACAAATGATAAAGCTGGTAGTATGATTAATTTGTTGCGCTGGGTATCGCCTCGCACCATAAAAGAAACCTTCGTCCCTGCTACTGATTACCGTTATCCTTTTTTAGATTAATTTTATTTGGGCAAACCATTTAAGATGCTTTTGCTAAAAAGCATCTTAAATGGCCGCTCTATCCGCGGTACATGGTACCTAGCTCCTATAGCTTTTGCACTAATACCGATGTCAAATAAGTAATAGCACAAATTCAGTGAAGCAAATTTGTGCTAAACTTCTTTCCTATCGGCATTTACCACTGTAAGAATGATAAATTATTGGTATAATTTATCATTCACATTGGTATAACATTTAGTTTAAAGAATAATAATATTCATGCATTGTTAATCATTACGCAAATTGTTCACTGGTTTTTGTAGCGAAGCTTTAACAGTGTGAAAGCTTACTGTAATGATTGATATGATAATTGCTGCAAGACTTACTAGTGCTGATGTTTTCCAATTTATTTGAATTCGATATGGGAAATCTTGCAACCATTTGGTCATTAGTATCCAGGCCAAAGGTGTAGCAATTACTATAGCAATGACCACCAGTTTAATAAAATCTTTAGTAAGTAAATTATTGATGCTCAATACCGAGGCTCCCAATATTTTGCGGACACCAATTTCTTTTATGCGCTGTTGAATCATAAGCAAGGCAAGGGCAAACAAACCCAAACAGGAAAGTAAAATAGCAATTATTGAAGAAATACCAAGCAAAACAGATAAACGTTTTTCTTTTTTATACCAACGTTCAGTGTTTTCATCTAAAAAAGAGGCTTCGAATTGTTTGCTAGGTTGAATTTGTTTTAAAGCTTGCTCAACAAGAGCCATTGCTGCCTTTGGGTTTTTACCATTGGTTTTTATTAGCGCATAACTAATGTTTGCATTGGGGTGAATATCGATGGTAAGTGCTTCGGTTTTTTGGTGAAGAGAATAAAGATGAAAATCAGCAAAAGTGCCTAAAATTTTGAGGTTAGGCATGGCAGTATCTAAATTGAAATTGAGCCCCAACACATCGTTCACCCGAAATTGTTTTGCCATAGCTTCTGAAACTAAAACGCCTTCAGTAGTGTCAAGTATAGAAGAAGGGCTAAAATCGCGACCACTGAGTAACTTTATGTCCATAGTTTTAAGGAAATCATAATCTACACTCATCCAATTGGTGAAAATATTTTTGTCATTGAAACTAAAACCACGACTCATCATGGAAGAGCCTCCATCTTTTCCAATTCCAAAATTGATATTGCTGCCACTTATGGATAAAATGGCAGGCTCACTTATTAATTTATTTCTCAGTTGATTGATGATTTGTCGACCATTTACATCGGTTTGGAGAGGCACACTGATGACATCATTTTTGTTGAATCCCAGTGGCATACTACACATAAAATTAAATTGATTATAAGCAATTAATGTACATGTCATAAGTAAACAAGCCATTGCGAATTGCAGCACAATTAGGGTATTACGAAAAATGCCTGGCTTTTTTAAGGTAATTTTACCTTTTAACACACTGGCTGTATTATATTTCGAAATAATGAGTGCGGGATAACCTCCTGCAAACAATGAAATAATAAATAAGCCAATTAAAATAAATATAATGCTTAACGGATTTTTAAAAATTTGGAGCGTTAAATTGGCATCAAACAGTTGATTAAAATATGGTACAAGTGTTATTGCTGCTACTATTCCAACTGCTAAAGCTAAAATACATATCATAAAACTCTCACCCCAAACCTGCAAAAAAATTTGTTTTGTACTAGCACCCAAACTTTTACGAACTCCAACTTCTTTTGCACGTGTAAAGGATTGTGCTATATTGAGGTTAATAAAATTGAAACAAGCTATGGATAATATAAAAAAACAAATGAGAAGTAAAGTATAAATATAAGTTTTGCTCACTGTACTTTGTCCACTACCTACTTCATTATCAAAATGTATTTGATTTATTGCTAAAAGCCGAAAGGAATTATACTCGCCATTTTCATCTTTTTGATAGCCTGATTTAATAAGTTCTGTAGTATCTGTAGGAATATGCTTTTTACGTAGCTCACGAAATTTATTTTCAACTAATTTTTGTGTAGCATTAGGCGCTAATTTTACATATACTTCATGTTGCTGCATATTCCAATTATCTTTATTTAATGAATAATCGGCACGCAATTCAGGCCTTGCAAGTAATTCAAATCGTATAGATGAATTTTCTGGAAAGTCTTCAGAAACAGCTGTTACTATAAGTTCTTTCCATTCACTTTGTACTTTTATTTGAATTTTTTTTCCTATGGGATTTTCAGTATTGAATATTTTTTTTGCTGCTGATTTGGTAATAACAGCACTACTTAAATCATCGAGAGGGTTTGACTTATTGCCTTCATTTATCTTAAAGCTAAAAACTTTGAAAAAGTCTTTATCAACAAAGTTAATTTGCAAATCAATTTTTTTTCCTTTGTAGCTTACGTTGGTTCCTCCCCACATAAATCGGGTGCTGTATTCAATATCATCTATTTCATTTTTAAAAGTAGGTGCTGCAGGATATGCCATGGTTGCTCCACGCTCAGGTCCTTCTTTAGTAACGGCATGATTATACACTTTATAAATTCTTTCACCATCAGGAAAAAAATCATCGAAAGACAATTCAAAAAAGGCATTTAGAAAAAGTAAAACTCCACACAAAAATGCGAGCGACATTCCGAAAATGTTGATTGTTGCATATATTTTATGCTTAATCATATTTCGTAAAGCTATTTTGAAGTAGTTGGTAATCATGATTACAAGATTATTCGGTTCTTAAACTGATTACAGGATTTGAAATTGCCGCTTTATATGCCTGAATAGCAACTGTAGCAAAGGCAATTAGCAATGCTAAGCAACCAGCAACAATAAATACTATGGAGGAAATATTAATTTTATAAGCAAAATCTTGCAACCATTTTGTCATGCCGTACCATGCTATAGGTGCCGCAAATATGAAAGATACAAATACAAGTTTCAAAAAGTCTTTCGACAAAAGGGAAACTATTTCAGCAGTACTTGAACCTAAAACCTTTCTAATACCAATTTCCTTAAAGCGTTGTTTAATGCTAAAAGATGCCAATCCGAAAAGACCTAAACAAGCAACTAGTACCGATAAAAATGTGAAAGCGCCCAAAATACTGCGCATATTAATTTCAGACTGATAAAGACTATTAAATTCATCTTCATTAAAATCATATTTAAAAGGACTGTGAGGTGCTAATTTTTTCCATGAATTTTCAATTTGAGACATGGTATTCATTAAATTGTTTGATTTTAGTTTTAAACTAATATTATTTGACCATTGCGGAAATATATGTACTATGAGTGGCTTAATGTTTTCATGTAATGACATATAGTTAAAATCTTTCATTACGCCAATTACTTTACCTTCTTTCATTCCTCCCCAAGCAATTTTTTTCCCTAATGCATCTTTTGGTGTTTTAAAATTAAATTCTTTTACTGCAGCTTCGTTTATGATGAAAGCATCTTGTACATCAGATGGAAATTCTTTAGAAAAATTTCTACCCGCAACCATATCTATTTCATACGTTTCAATGAAGTTTTCATCAACAGTAAACACAGGTGCCGATGTCATTTCATTTTCTGAAAAGCCTTCGGGGACCAACGTAATATTTGATACACCTTTAAACGAAAACGAATTTACTGTGCCATTAATAACATTGCTGTTTCTTTTTAGCTCATCAAGTATAAATTTAGATTTTTCAATATCTGCTGCTTTTAATTCAATAGAAACTATCTGGTCTTTTTTCATTCCAATATTTCGATTTTGAATAAAACTTAACTGCTGTAAAATAGGGGTTGTTGAGATAATTAAAACAATCGCAATTGTAAATTGAAATACCACCAGTGATTTCCGAAAAATAATATCGCTCAAACCATGACTAATTTTACCTTTAAGTGATAAGATGGGTTTAAAAGATGACATCAAAAGGGCAGGATAAAGGCCTGCTAGAAGACCAATTATGATAATTAGACCCAGATATAATAATATTATACTCAAATTTAGCTCCAATTCTATTCCTAAAAAGTTATTAAAAACTGGTAATGTTACTACCACTAGAATAATGGAAATAATAGTTGCAATACCAGAAAAAACCAGTGATTCGCCTAAAAATTGTGCAATTAGCTGTTTGCGTGTTGCACCAATTACTTTTCGTAGACCTATTTCTTTTGAGCGATTAAGAGAACGTGCCGTACTTAAATTGATAAAGTTGCAACAGGCAATCAATAAAATTAAAAGAGCTGCTCCTATAAAAATGTAAACATAAAGGATATCACCATTTTTACTATCCTTAATTTCGGCATCTAAGTGTGAAGTTAAATGAATGTCCTTAATAGGCTGCATTTTTATGTTAAACGACATTCCTACTTGTTTTCTAATTTCTGCCATTTCTCGATCCATCATGGCATTTATTTTGGGTTCTAGTTTTTTGTAATCAACATTTTCATTCAACAAAATATAGGAATATGAATCACAAAAGAACCAGTTTTCTTCATGGTCACGCACCCAAGTGCTATCATTTTTTTTCAGTTCATTAAGGGTACTTCTTGAAATAAATGCATCACTTGTAAAGTGTGTATTAATTGGAATATCATCAATAACAGCTGTTACTGTTATGTTTACTGTATCGCCCAATTGCATTATTTTTCCTACTGCTTTTTCGTTTCCAAAATATCTTTTGGCGGCACTCTCAGTAAGCACAATAGTATACGGATTGGTAAGTGCATTTTTACTTTGGCCTTCTACAATTTTGAATGAATAAAAGTCAAAAAATGTAGAATCAGCATACTTAATTTTTGTATCATAAATTTTTTTATCTTGATAAGTAATCATACTTTTAGATTCATTCATTCTAAAATACTTACTTACCTCTGGAAAATTTGTTTTAATGCGAACAGCCATGGTTGGCGAAGTTGGAGCAAAATGGTCTTGCTTTTTTGGATCTTTAAGCAAAGTTGTTATTCTATAAATTCTATCACTATTTTGATGATAATCATCATAACTCATTTCGAAATTTACATACAAAAAAATAATGCTACAGCATGCAATACCTATGGCTAAACCAAGAATGTTTATCATAGAAAACAATTTGTTACTTAAGATATTTCGCCAAGCTATTTTAATATAATTTTTATACATATTATTACACTTTTAAGCTTTGAGTAACTATTTGACCATCTAACATATTAATGATTCTATGGGTAAATCGTGCATCATGTTCAGAGTGGGTAACCATAATTATGGTAGTTCCTTTTTCATTTAAATCAGTTAACAATTGCATTACTTCATTCCCATTTCTTGAATCTAAATTACCGGTGGGTTCATCGGCTAAAATTAGTTTCGGATTATTTACTACCGCGCGTGCCACTGCAACACGCTGTTGCTGGCCTCCTGATAACTGTTGTGGAAAGTGATTTCTTCTATGCGCAATTTGAATTTTATCTAATACTTCATCCACAATTCTTTTACGCTCCGAAGCCGCAACACCAGTATACATAAGAGGCAACTCAACATTTTCGAATACTGTAAGTTCATCAATTAAATTAAAACTTTGAAATACAAAACCTATATTGTGTTTACGTAGTTCAGCTCTTTTACGTTCATTATATTGAGCCACTTCTACACCATTAAATAAATAGCTGCCTGCATCTAAATCATCGAGCAAACCTATAATATTTAATAAGGTTGATTTTCCGCAGCCCGATGGCCCCATCATAGCTACAAATTCACCTTCCTTAATCTCAAAGGAAACGTTATTGAGTGCTACAGTTTCTATTTCTTCAGTTCTGTAAATTTTTTCTAAGTTTTGAACTTTTATCATTGTTTTTTTATTTGGATTGTTTAAGTATTAATTCTTGTGTGGTTATATAATTATCATAACTTGAGGTTATAATTTTATCGCCTACTTTGAGTCCTGTTAAAACTTCATAGTAATCAGGATTTTGTCTTCCCAATTGAATATCAACTCGATAGGCAATAGTGCCATTTTCATTTAATTTAAAAGCCCAATTTCCCCCACTTTGTTGGTAAAAACCGCCACGAGCTATCAGTAGTGCTTGTGTTGCACTACTAAGCGCCAGCCGTAATTGCAATGTTTGTCCTCTTCTTATTTCTTTAGGAATTTCATCATCGAATTTAAAATCAACCAAAAATTTTCCTCCTTTAACTTGTGAGTATACTTTTTGTACAAGCAATTTATAATCTTTATTTCCGAGTGTAAATATTGACGATAAACCAGGGTAAACTCTGCTTATATAATGTTCGTCAATTTCGGCTCGAACTTTAAAACCTGAAACAACATCTAATTGTCCTAATCGTTCTCCTTTATTTTTATTTTCACCTATTTCGGCATTTAACGAGGTAAGTTGTCCGTCAATTGGAGCACGAACAACAAGATCTTCTACTTTTTTACGCATGATTCTTAGCGCGTCTTGTGTACGTTTAAACGATTCACGCGCCTGAGCAAATTCATCTCTTGTGGATAAGGAATCTTGTTTTAAAATTTCTTGGGTCAATTTTTTCTTTTTTAAAGCATAGTTAAAACTGTTTTCGGCTTGCTTGAAATCTTGTTCTGACAGTGCTCCAGCATCAAATAACTTTTTATTTAAATCATAAATTCTTTTGGCTTCTAAATAAGTATTTTCAATATCGGTTCCTTGATTTAGTTTCATTATGGTATTTTGAGATGCAGCATTTTTAGATATTTGCATTTGTGTCAATAGGTTAAATACAGCTGTTTCTTGGTTGGCTAAGCTTAATTCGAGATCAGTATTTGAAAGCTTTAATATGGGATCTCCTTTTTTAAGTATAGCCCCATCTTCGGATAAAACTTCTTCTACACGTCCTCCTTCAACAGCATCCAAATAAATTGTTGTTAATGGCAGTACTACACCGTTAATTGGGATATATTCAATGAAAGCACCCTTTTTAACTTCCGAAATAGTAATTCTATCAGTTTCAACATTTAATTTATTTCCTCCTGAATTGTTATATAAACTCCATACCAATAATATTACAAGGATTGAGGCAACGCTCCAAGTTATTATTCGTTTTAAAGGCCATTTTTTTTTCTCTATTTTTCTATCCATATATATTTCACCTTTGTGACAATATTATTTTAATGTTTTTCAATGTTATTTAATGCATCCATTGCTCTTTGATTTGTAGGTCTTAATTCTAAGGCTTTTTTGTAGCAACTAATAGCCATTTCCTTATTATTAAGCATCATATAAACATCTGCTTTATCATTCCAAGCTACAACAATATTTGGAAATTTTAATGTATATAAATCGTATAATATAAGCGCTAATTGGGGCTTATTTTCATGAATTAAACGTTGGCCAACCTCCAATAAAATCATATCATCTTGAATTTCAATTTGCGAATTAATTAGCTCTTTTTCAAATGTGTTTGTTAAAGGTTTGTGGATAATGTTATATATTTTTTGAGCAAGTTCATTCTCGAATGGTGCTTTTATTGCTAGAGCGTCTTGTTCAATAAATCCTTTAAAATATAATTGAGTAACGTTAGGCAATACCATATTGGTGTTAATTGAACTTTCATTTGTAACCATATAAAAAATTACATCTTCTTCGGGCAATCTTAATAATCGTGCGTGGTAAATACCGTTGCTTCCTCCATTATCAATTAGTTTAGTATTTCTTCTACTTTTAGAAATATTACATCCGTATCCAAAATAGTATTCTCCATTCATTCCATCTTCAACGATATGTGAATTAAACATTTTATTAATGATTGTATCATGAAGTATAGTTTTGTTTGTAAAACCATTTGCCCATAAAAAAATATCATTTAATGAAGCTTCTAATCCACCATTGGCTTTTAAATTCCAATAAGGACCTCCTTTAGCTTCATCAAATTTTTGTTGATGTGTACCCCATAATTGGTTATTTCTGTATCCTTTGGCTATGGTATCATTTTGATTAATTGGGTAGTGATAACCAATTTGACTAATCCCAATGGGTTGCAATACCTTTAATTTAAGAAAGGTTTCATATTCTAGGCCACTTACTTGTTCAATTATTATTCCGAGTATACTATATCCAACATTCGTATAAACGGCTTTTGTTCCAGGTTCAAATGCTAGAGGCTCTTTGAATGCTCTATTTAAAAAATCATTTGTGTTTATGTTTTCGTAATCCCCAGCGTCATCTTTTAAAAACTCATGAAAACCAGATGAATGGGTGAGTAAATGGTGCAAAGTTATATTCTGTTTATCTTTTGGAACTTGAGGAAAAAACTTATTTAGTTTGTCATTCAATTCTAATTTGTGTTGTTCCACTAATTTTAATATTGCAGTTGCGGTAAAGGCTTTGGTAATGCTTCCTATAGAAGTTAGTGTTCTTGGAGTGAATTTAATTTTATTTTCTTTATCAGCGTAGCCATATCCTTTGCATAAAACTTTTTTATTTCCTTTAATGATAAGAACAGCACCTGAAAAATTTTGCTCATTTTGTAACTTAGTGAGATAGTTATCAATTAAATTAATGGTGTCGATATTTTCAGTTGCAGTAGCTAAATTTGACCCAAATAATAACATAAACAAAGTAAATGAAAATGTAAGCTTAAGTTTTATAAAAGGCATGATTTTATTTATATTTATATAAAATAGTATAATGTTTCTGTATTTTTGTTTACACACTGTAGTTTTACCATGATTATTATGCCAATTTTATTGAATAATGAAAATCAACAAATTATAAGAAAAATGCAAAATTAAATTGTTCGAATGTATTACAATGGTGTTCGAAAACGATACAGTTTTAGTTAGGTAAAAATATGTAATTTCTTTTTTTTCAATCTCATAGCAAATAGGTATATTTATTGTTTAAAAAAAGCTATAAATTTTTAATAATGAATTTAAAGCAAACTAAAATTTTAGTAATTGATGACGATAAGGATATTCTTACCGCAATTAGTTTATTACTTAAAAAGCAAGTAGCAGAAGTAGTAACAGAAAAAAATCCCGAACAGTTAATACCTCAACTGCAGCGCACGAGTTATGATTTGATTTTGTTGGATATGAATTTTAATGCTACTATTAATACTGGTAATGAAGGAATATATTGGTTGCATAAAATTCGTTCATTATATCCAAATCAATGTGTTGTTATGATTACAGCATATGCTGATATTGATTTAGCAGTAAGATCATTAAAGGAAGGGGCCTCTGATTTTATTGTTAAGCCCTGGAATAATCAACACTTAATTGATTCCATTACTGAAATATTGCATAAAAAAAGTAAGCCTGAGTTAGCCGATGAAGTTCGTGATATACATGATTCGGGTATTATTGGAAAAAGTGCTAAAATGCAAGACATATTCAATAAAATTGATAAGGTAGCGCCAACAGATGCTAACATCCTAATTTTAGGCGAAAATGGTACTGGCAAAGATTTGGTTGCAAAGGCAATTCATCAACAATCATTGAGAGCAAGTAAACCATATGTAAAAGTTGATGTTGGAGCCTTAACAGAATCTTTATTTGAAAGCGAATTATTTGGCCATAAAAAGGGCGCTTTTACCGATGCTCGTGAAGATAGGGAAGGACGTTTCGCTAGCGCAAATTTCGGGACATTATTCTTAGATGAAATTGGCAATATAAATCTACAACAGCAATCAAAACTTTTGAGTGTTTTACAAAACCGCCAAGTTACCAAATTGGGAACAAATATTCCGCAAGATATTGATATTAGGTTAGTTTGTGCAACTAACCTTCCTATATCAGAATTGGCCAATGAAAACAGATTTCGAAAAGATTTGATTTATAGAATAAATACCGTTGAAATAGTGATTCCTCCATTGAGAAACCGAAAAGAAGACATTCCACTTTTAGCAAATCACTATTTAAAAACTTATTGTGAAAAGTATTTTAAGAATCAAATAGAGTTGGGGCCAAAAGCCTTAGAAAAGTTAAGAGATTATCACTTTCCTGGCAATGTGCGTGAGTTGCAATACATTATCGAAAGGGCAGTTATTATGTCTGACAATCAAATTTTGCAAGCAACAGATTTATTATTTTCACCAATAGAAACAAACGCTATTAATAAGTTGGCCTATAATGAAGAAACAAAACTAAGTGCCATTGAAAAAAATACAATTCTAAGAGTAATTGATAAAAATAATGGCAACATTACCAAAGCAGCAAAAGAATTAGGGATAACAAGAACAGCTCTTTACAGAAGATTGGGAAAGTATGAAATTTAAAAGCAAAAAATTTGGCGTTTTACTACGTACCATTTTCATGTTTCTTTCCTTGCTATTGGCTACATATGCTATTGTAAAGCAAATTTATTGGCTCGAGTTTATTGCTGTGCCACTGGTAATGTATTTAATTTTTGGTTATTATCAATTTCAAAAAAAAGCCGAGGAAGAAGTACAACAATTTGTAGAGTCTGTTCATTACCGCGATTTTACAAGATATTTTGATGTTAAACACGCACCTGCCGAGTTGCAAACTTTTAGAAGTGGATTTAACGATATTAATAATACCTTTAAAAACATCAGCAAAGAAAAGGAAACACAATTTTTGCATTTAAAAAGTATACTTGAAATAGTAGATACTGGTATTTTATCCTATGAAGTAAATATGGGTGAGGTGCTATGGATGAATGAGTCATTAAAGCATTTACTACAAATTCCATATTTAAAGTCCATTGACTCATTGCAAAAGAGAAATGAAAATTTATTTCAACAGATTATGCAACTTAAAGCAGGACAAAAGCTTGTAACCACCATTATTAAAGATAATATAAATTGCAAAATTTTACTAGCGGCTACGGTATTTGAAATTGAACAGCAAAAATATAAACTCATTGCTTTTCAAAATATTAATGAGGCTTTAGATGAAAGTGAATCGCAAGCTTGGTCGAAATTATTAAGTGTGATGACACATGAAATAATGAATTCTGTAGCTCCTATTTCATCATTAGCAGATACCCTAAAGATAAGAATAACGGAGGGTGTTCAACACCCAGAACAATATCAAGAAACCTTAAATGATATTGAAACAGGCATTATTACTATTAAAAAAAGGAGTGAAGGTTTGTTAAGATTTACCGAAACATATCGAAGCTTAAGCAAAATTAATAAAGTTAATAAATCTCCAGTTTTTGTGATTGAATTATTTGAGCATATACAACATTTAATGCAGCCAAATTTGGATCAAAAAAATATACAGTTAGAAATTATTTTAAAGGATCCTTTATTAAAGGTCAATATTGACAGTGCTTTAATTGAACAAGTGTTAATTAATTTGTTGCTGAATGCCATTGACGCAGTGAAAGAGATTGAGTTCCCAGTAATAAAAATAAGCGCTGACGCTATAAATCAAAGGGTTAATATTAAAATAGCAGATAATGGAGTTGGTATTCCTAATGAGCTATTAGATAGAATTTTTATTCCATTTTTTAGCACCAAAAAAACAGGTAATGGGATTGGTTTAAGTTTATGTAAGCAAGTAATGATGTTGCATAGAGGAACGATTAATGTACAATCAATTGTGAACAATGGAAGTATTTTTACTTTAACTTTTGATGTAGTTTAAGTAATTATCTTTGCTTCAAATGCTCTAAAAAGGCATCTTTATAATTTCGTGATACTTCAAGTGTTTTATCGTTGCTCATAAGTACCTGTCCATCTTTCCCTTTGATGTATTTTTTGATATGATTTAAGTTAATTAAATATGATTTATGGATGCGATAAAAGCCATTGCTATTAAATAATTCTTCGCATTCTTTCAATGTTTTACTTAATATGATGGGTAATGTTTGTGTTTTTAAATAGGCTGCTGTTTGGCTTCCTTCTCCTTGGCAATAAAGTATATTCTCAACAGCCACAAAATCCAAACCATTCATAGTAGGCAAAGCCACTTGGCTCATCACTGGTCCTCGTTGTAAATTGCTAAACAAGGTTTCTAATTGTTTAGGATTAAAACTGTTTTTCTTTTGCTTAAAACGGTAAATAGCATCAGTTAAATCTTCTTCTGTAACAGGTTTTAAAAGGTAATCAAGCGCACTAAATTTAATAGCTTGTACGGCATATTTATCGTAGGCTGTAGCAAAAATAATTTCGAAATTAATCTGTTGAATTTGTTTTAAAATATCAAAGCCCGTTTCTCCATTATTGAGTTCTACATCAAGAAAAACCAAGTCTGGAATATTTTTTTTGATTGACATCACTGTAGCATTCACATTGTCGCAAACTTCAATAATTTCAATATCATTAAACAACTTGTTTATCAACTTCACAAAGCTATCAGCTATTGCCTTTTCATTTTCAACAATAATTACTTTAATCATTCTTCAAATTTAGTTAAAAGATGGAATTAAAACAATTACCTTCATACCAAATGGCGTAGGAACCATTTCTAAGGAACATTTTTTACCTTTTTCCTTAGATAATAGATTCAATCTTTCTCGTACAATTTGCTGTCCAAAAGATTTTCTTTTGCCTTGATCATTTGATTTGATTTCATTTTGCTTTTCAAATTCAGATTTATTTTCAATTTCAAACTTAATAAAATCACCATCTTTTTCAACATTGATAATAATTTCGCCTTTTCCATCATCTTGAGCAACACCATGCCAAATGGCATTTTCAATAATTGGCTGCAATAACAGTGGAGGCAATTTTACTTCTTCTACATCTATATTCTCATGAATATTAAATTGATAATTAAATCCATTTTTAACACGTAATTTTTCTAAATCCATATAGTTTTTTAGCATGTCGAATTCTTCTTCTAAGGAAATATATTCCTTTTCTGAATTCTCGAGTACCTCACGCATCAATTTCCCAAATTTAGCCAAGTAATTTTCGGCCTTTTCGGGATGCTCATTCATGTATTTCTGAATTGAGGCTAAAGCATTAAAAATAAAGTGTGGATTGAGTTGTGTTCGTAGTGTTTTATTTTCTAATTTATTAACTTCTAATGCATGTTTAGCTCTCCTTCTATTGATAAAGTATAATAAGCCAAAGAGCAATAACCCACTTCCTAAAATTACAGATAATATGATTATTTTTTGCTGTTGAATTTTCTCCTTAGCAATGGCATCTTTAATAGCTTGTTTTGATTTGATAGCGGCTTCCTTTTTATCAAACTCATATTGCATTTGCAAGGTATTTATTTTGTTTAGCTCTTCATTATTGAGCATGCTATCACGCGAAACAATCATTAATTTATAATGCTTAAATGCCTGATTAAAATCACCCGTAAAACTATCTAAATCCGTTAAAAATCGATAGCTTTGATAAATAGTAACTTGGCTTTTGCTTTCTTTTGCCATTTCTAGGGCTTTGTCAAGATATTTTCTGGCATCCTTAAACTTATTTTGACGCGTATAAACATCACCCATATTAATATAAATTGTCGCAATTCCGCTCTTATCTCCAAGTTCTTCTTTAATTTTTAAAGCTGATGTATAGCTGTTCATTTCTTCATTTATATTGCCCAAATAGTAATATACAGCTCCTAAATTATTATAACAGTCAGACAGTATTATTTTATCGTTCAATTCTTTTGCAATTTTTATGCAACTTTCATAGGATTTAGCAGCTTCCTCGAAATTACCTTGCCTAAGATATAGTGTGCCAGTATTGATATAAATATTTTCTAAGGCCTCCTTATCTCCAAGTTCTTCATTAATTTTTAAGCAACTAGAATAATATTTTAATGCATCATTAAATTTATTTAAGGCAACATAAACATTTCCAATATTTGCGTTAGCATCAGCAATTCCTTGCATATCCTTTATTTCATCTTTTATTTTAAGAGAAGTAAGATAGTTTTCTAATGCGATAGGAAATTCCCCTTTTGCATAATATACATTCCCTAAATTATTGTAGGTAGCTGCAATCTCTTTTTTATTTCGAAGTTCAATTTTTAACTTTAGTGCTTTTTTATTAAAGTCAAGGGATTTAGAAAACTCTCTTTTAGTATAATAGTAAATTGCCAAATTATAGTAACTCTCTGCTATCCCTTTCTTAAATTCTATTTTTTGTGATAAAGCAAACGCTTGATCTATAAACTCCTTAGCTTTATTTGGGTCTTGACTTTTGTAATATTTCCAAAACTCAAACAGTAAATTTATTATTGATGTATCACTTAAACTTGATTGATTCTTTCGCAATTCTTTTTTATCGATACTT
Source organism: Bacteroidia bacterium (assembly GCA_035439485.1). Classification (GTDB taxonomy): domain Bacteria; phylum Bacteroidota; class Bacteroidia; order UBA4408; family UBA4408; genus CAIKXD01. The sequence goes on along the minus strand of DAORKI010000033.1, from coordinate 16,527 downwards.
AATTTATTATAGGCCTTTTCTAAAGAATCAATCGACACCCTTGGTTGCGCCATAATTTTTGATATTGCTATCCAAGTAACACAAATAAATAACAGTAACTTTTTCATCAATTTAAATTTTGCATATTAATAGGCCATTTAGATTCTTATCTGTAAAGCAAAAATACAATTATATGCAAGTTGAACAAGAGTTTTATTAATTCATGCCTTATAACGGACGCTTTATTATCTATACTTCCCATTCACTAATTCTAACTTTACCTATCCTTTATTGAGTGTTAATTTTACTTCAAAATAAAAACTTAATACAATGAAGGCATTAAAACTATGGAATTTAATTGAACAAATTAATTTAACCGATACATCCTCAAAAGATGCTGTAGATAAACCAATTACTTTTAAAGGAAGGCATGTTAATAATAACAAATTTAAACATGATTTTAAAATTAAAAATAATAAAAGTGTCAAGGTATTATTGTTTTGGGTTTTATGCATAATAAAAACTCAATCTTCATTTGGTATTAATATTTCGAGTTTGAGCGGTTGCACAGTTGACATCCAAGTAACTATTGCTCAAAATGTGAGCAATCCAGGTTGTCCACAAGGAGTAGCAATAATAACACCTAACACTGCAGAAAATTACGCATGGGAAATTATACCCACATTTAATTTGAGTTCCAATGCAGGAAGCTCAAATGGTTTTTATAATCAAATAGGAGAACTTGTTGGTACTAGTTTGATGGCAGGTGATTATATCATTGAAATTGAAACACAAAGCGGTTGCATAGGGTCACAAACATTCACAATTTCGCAGCCGCTCTGCAATATAGTACCACCTAATGTAACCTATACTAACCCAAGCGTTAACGGAGCTTTTGATGGCTCAATTGACTTTAATTTTGAAGCAGGTAATTCTTGCTTTGGTAATTGGTCATATATGTTAAAGTGGAATGGTTTTGCATTGAATTTTGGCGACTTAGGTGAACCTAGCTCGATTCCAGGTATGCTCAATGGTGAGGTAAATAATTTACCAGCAGGCAATTATGAACTTGATATTAATCCTGGTGGCTTAGTGCTATATCCATCGGCTTGTGTTGGTAGTACAACATTTACAATTACTGAACCCCCTTGCGATATGAATTTTATTTCTACCGTAACACAAATAACAGCAAATTCATGTAGCAATGCCCAAATTTCGTTAGCCATAACCGGGGAATCTAGAACTGGATTGTATTTGGTTAATATCACTTCACCAGATAATATTACCACTAGCTATTTTGCCACCGAAACCGATGGCGCAGGTAGTTTTTCAATTGGAAATTTAAGTCCTGGGAATTACTTTGTAAGAGTGTTGAATAATGATGATCCTTATAGTTCTTGTGATTTCAGTGAATTATTGTCTATTACAGAACCTGTTTGTGAACTCACACTTTCCAACTTTACTGCTACAAATAGTAATTCAAGTGGCTGTGGCACTGGTTCTGCTTCAATTTCAATATCAGGCAATACTTGTTTCGATTATTATGTTGCCGAAGTAAGTTTAAATGGCAATCCTTATTCCTATTATTATATTACAGAAACGGATGGTTCAGGGGTATTATCTATTACTTCCCTTCCAGAAGGCAATTATACTTTAAATGTAAACAACGGTGCTGCTTGTACACAATCTCAAAATTTTACTATTACTGAACCTGCTTGCAATCTTCAAATGAATAATTTGGTAAGTACCAATATTTCTTCCACTGGGTGTAATGACGGAACAATAAATGTAGATCTATCAGGAACCACATGCAGTAACTATTACATCATAAATATTTATCATGATGCTATGATATATGGTACCTATTACGCTTCAGAATCAAGTGGCGCAGGACAATTTAATTTATCCACTTTACCAGTTGGGAATTATCAAATTTCGGTAAATAACGGCAGTACTTCATGTCAAATTGATCAAACATTTGAAATAACAGAACCAGCGTGTAATATTGCCATTGTAAATTTTGCTGCCAATAACCCTACCGTAAATGTAGGAAATAATGGTAGCATTACTTTTGATGCACAAGGAGCTGTTTGCAATGGTTTTTATTATTATGAAGTGTATCAAAATGGGAACATGTATGTCAGTGCTTATATATCAGTAACAGGATTTTCCAGTACTGCTTTTGTTAACAACTTGCCAGAAGGCAATTATGAATTAAAATTATTTTCAGCGTACATGTCAAGTTGTGTAGCTAGTCAAAGTTTTACATTAAGTGCTTCGCCTTGTAATATGAGTATTTCAAATTTAACCGTAAATAATTTAAACTCGGTTGGATGCACCAACGGAGGCATTTCTTGTAATTTGTCCGGTTCAACTGTTTATGGTCATTATTATGTAACACTTAATAAAGACGGAATTTTATTTGCTAATTACTTTGTTATACCAAGTGGGGCACAAACTGCATTTAACTTATCATCTCTTGAGGTAGGTAATTATGAAATGATACTAAGCGATGGCTACTCAGATCCTTGTGTTGCCACTACCAATTTTAATATAACACAACAAGCATGCAATATACAAATTAACAATCCAGTAATTGATCAGGAAACTACCAGCCAACAAACTGTTGTGGCTTCTGTTTCAGGAAGCATTTCAGGTGCAAGTTGTGATGGTAGTTATTTAGTTAATTTAATTCAAACTGATGGAAGTGTATTTGCAAGTCAAACTATTCCTACTACAAACCCAAACTTTTTATTTGAAAATGTAACTGCAGGAATATACTCAATTAAAGCTTATCCTGGCCTTGTAAGCGAATCTTGCATTGATCAATATGATTTTATTTTAACCGATCCATGCCCTGTATCAAATGTAAGTTTTGTTATTGATTCAACTGCTGGGCCTTGCACTTTCAGTACTGTACATGTAACTGTGTCAGGAGCAACTGATCCTACCAAACTTTATAGTGTAGAATATAGATTAGATGGCGACTCTTGGGGGATAGCTTATGGTCCTTATTTTGGACACCCAGGTGTGCAAACCTTTGATTTATACCTTTCAATTGATGGCTATTATGAATTCAGAAGTGGACCCCTAGTTGTTTTACCTACATGCCCTGTGGTTTCTGGTTTAAGCATATATAAAAAATATTGCGATGCCTTTCAAACTTCTACAACTGTTACTAATGCCAGTAATGATTGTAGTAATGGTGTTGTAAACATTTACTTTAATGATCCTATTAAGTGTTTAGCAACTTTTTATACTGGTAAAGTTTTTCAGGCTGGTGTGGAAGTGGAAAATTTAAGTTTTACTCCAATTGCTGGAAATAATTATGTCGCATCTGCACAATTATTGCCGGGTAATTACTCCTACATTATATATACCGAAGGTGATATTTATGGGGGAGGAATTGGTTGTCCATTAACAGGTACATTTTCTATAGGAAATGAAGCTTGCAATTTATCGATATCTAATGAAGTCACAGAAAACACTTGCTTTGGAACCAATTATGCTGCTCAAGTTAATGGGACTACTTGTAATGGAAGTTATTTGGTTGAACTTTATAAAGATGCTATGCTTGTAAGTAGTAATACCATTACAGAATACAGTGGAATTGGCTTTTTAAGTTTTAGTGATTTGCAAACAGGATCTTATGAATTGAAAGTATTTTCAAATGCTTTAAATCCTGCTAGCTGTGTAGCAATTAATAACTTTGATGTGAATACAGCTTCATGTAATTTAGCTATTAATAATATTATTGTAACCAATGCTGCTGCAGATCTAAGCTTTAATGGAAGCGTTAATTTTAATATCTCTGGGCTTGAATGTAGTGGATATCAAGTTACCATTTTAAAGGATGGTTTTGCTTATTTTAGTAATCCAATAACAGCGTCAGGGCCAGTTACACCTGTTACATTCACAGCTTTACCTCCTGATGATTACACTATTGTTCTAAGCAATGGCGCTTGCGAAGTAAGTACACCGTTTACTGTATTACAAGGCAATCCAACCTGTAATTTACAAGTAAATGTTACTAATGAATCCAAGCCTAATAGTGGTTGTTCAAATGGCTCAATAACTATTAACATGCAAGGTAATGCCAATGGCAATAATTATAGCTTAACCATTACTAAGGATGGAAATTCCATTTTTAATGCAAATTATTCTTCTTTAACGGCTGTTACAGATATTATCCCTAATTTATCATCTGGGAATTATGTAATCACACTTTCATATAGTGGTTCAGGAACTTGTATTTCAACAGTAAATTACAACCTTGGTGATTTGCCATGCAACTTAGCGATTACTGATGTGGTAACTACTCAAGCATGCGATAATTACAATAATGGAGCTATAGCATTTGATGTAAATGGCACCATTTGTCAAACAAGCGCATTACAATTACTGAGCAACACTGGTGCAATTTTAGTGAATACGACCATCAGCCAAAGTGAAGGAAAAGTTTTCGAAGATTTATTTGCAGCTAATTATAGCATTCAAGTAACATCTCCAAGTGGTTGTAGTATAAACTATCCTTTTACAATAGAACCACAATGTGATTTAAGTTTATTTAATGAATCAATAACATTAGAAGGAGCTGGAAATTGCACCACTGCTAAGTTATCTTACTTTGTAAATGCAAATTATTGCTCGGCCTCATTAGTAAAATTGATTAATAATACTGATATGACAATTTTCTATCAAAGTAATTTGCCCAATCAAGATGGTATAGATGCCAATGAAATTACTAATATTCCTGTTGGAAATTATACTTTACAAGTATTAAATAACTCAGGTAATTGCAGCGCATCTTATAATTTTATTATTGCTCCTGCACCTTGCAGCAATATTCAATTTAGTAATGTTACCTTGGGAGAATCTTCATCAGGCTGTGCATGGGCCATTGGGTATGATTTAAATTTAGGCAACTGCCCGGGAAGTATGATGACACTTGCCAAAGAGGGAAATTTAGTGAGCACCTATTTTTTCAATGAATCGGTAAGTACAGAAATCAATAACTTAAGTTCTGGAAATTATAATTTACATTTAACTACTGGAAGTGGATGTGTTATTGATTATCCATTTGCGGTAAACCCTGTGTGTAATTTAGCTATATCAAATGTAATCACTACACAAAGTTGTGATGCTTCTGCAAGTGGAACAATTTCTTTTAACTTAACTGGAAACATTTGTCTTAATACACCATTAAGATTATTAGATAACTCAGGACTTATTATTAATTCACAAATGATTGATGAAGCTGGTAATTATTCATTTATTGATTTAATAGCAGGAACTTATTCTATACAATTAGTCAATCAAGCGGGTTGTAGTTTAAACTACCCTTTTACAATAGAACCTCAATGTGATTTAACTTTGTTCAATGAATCAATTACTTTAGAAGGTGCTGGAAATTGCACCACAGCTAAGTTATCTTACTATGTTAATGCTAGCTATTGCTCAGCATCTATTGTAAAATTAACTAACAATATTGATATGACAGTGGTTTATCAAAGCAATATCCCCAATCAAGATGGTATAGATGCCAATGAAATTACTAATATTCCTGTTGGAAATTATACTTTACAAGTATTAAATAACTCAGGTAATTGCAGCGCATCTTATAATTTTATTATTGCTCCTGCACCTTGCAGCAATATTCAATTTAGTAATGTTACCTTGGGAGAATCTACATCAGGCTGTGCATGGGCCTTTGGGTATGACTTAAATTTAGGAAACTGCCCTGGAAGTATAATGACACTTGCCAAAGAGGGAAATTTGGTGAACACCTATTTTTTCAATGAATCAGTAAGTACAGAAATCAATAACTTAAGCGCTGGAATGTATAATTTACATTTAACAACTGGAAGTGGATGTATAATTGATTATCCATTTGAGGTAAGCCCTGTATGTGATTTAGCTATAGCAAATGTAACAACTACACAAAGTTGTGACGCTTCTGCAAGTGGAACAATTTCTTTTAACTTAAGTGGAAATATTTGTCTAAATACACCATTAAGATTATTAGATAATACGGGACTTATTATTAATACACAAATGATAAATGAAGCAGGCAATTATTCATTTATTAATTTAATAGCAGGGAACTATTCTATACAATTAGTCAATCAAGCGGGTTGTAGTTTAAACTATCCTTTTACAATAGAACCACAATGTGATTTAAGTTTATTTAATGAATC
>DAORKI010000033.1:0-10251 GCA_035439485.1 Bacteroidia bacterium | reverse complement strand
TTAATAATACTGATATGACAATTTTCTATCAAAGTAATTTGCCCAATCAAGATGGAATAGATGCCAATGAAATTACTAATATTCCTGTTGGAAATTACACTTTACAAGTATTAAATAGTTCAGGTAATTGCAGTGCAACTTATAACTTTGTTGTAGTGCCAGCACCTTGTAGCAATATTCAATTTACCAATGTCACTATAAATCCATCTCCAATAGATGGTTGCTATTATAATTTTGGTTATGATTTAAATTTAGGTAATTGCCCCGGAAGTGTGCTTACTCTGAATCAAAATGGTTCAGTTTTAGAAACATATAATTTAATTGGCAGTGTAAGTACAGAAATTACAAACCTAACAACTGGTAATTACAACCTACATCTTAGCAGCGCTGGATGCGAAATGGATTATCCTTTTGAAGTTACTCCATCTTTATGTAACATTAATATTGCAAATGCTGTTGTTTCATCAACCGGTGTGCTCTATTGTGTAAATGGTAGAATCGATTTTGATGTTACTGGTACTACTTGTGGCACTGGTGCTGTAGCTTTAATTCAAAATGGCAATATTTTAAATACCATTAACTGGACAACAGGTAATGGCGCTGGCTTGCATTTCGAAAATTTGAGCCCTGGTAACTATTCTATTGTTGCTGTAAATAATTTATTTAATGTAACTTGTGGGGATACGCTTTATTTCACTGTAAACAGTGTACAACCTCCATTAAGCATCAGTAATGTAAGTGTAAATAGTACTGGTGTCCTAGCTTGTACTAGCGGTAATGTTAGCTTTGCAGTCAATGGCCAATTCTGCTCCAATAGCTTTGTAATTGTGTTTAACGAATCTAATACTATTGTATTTTCAGCTCCTTACAATAATGGCGGCAATCAAATATATAATGTATCTGGATTAGCTCCTGGAAATTATACGATTGAATTTGGATTGGTAGGTTACTCTATTACTGAAACATTTACTGTTAACCCTAATCCTTGTAATTTGGCAATAACCAATTTACAAATTAATACCATTGCTGGTTCAGATAATTGCACTATTGCAAATGTAACATTCACTCCAACTGGCGATATGTGTAGCAATGGATATATTCAACTTATGCAGAATGGGTCTTTGATTGGAGCATCAATTCTTTGGAATCAGAATACTGCGCCAAATATAAGTTTTGACAATTTAACACCGGGCATTTACACTGTTTTTATTGCTACTTATTTTCCCAATATTTGTTCAACAAGTATTGATTTTGAGGTACTTCCCACTCCTTGTAATTTAAGTATTGCTAACATTTCGTTTACCCCTTCAAATGGAAGCAATGGTACTATTGATGTTACAGGAGTAGGGGCTTATTGTGGTAATATTGCCATTGCCTTAGATGCTGAAATTTCACCAGCAAACTACAGTAATTTGAGTACTAATTATGGTAATCTCATCACTCAATTTTCAAACCTCTCTCCTGGTAATTATCGTGTAACCATTTCAAGTAGTGGCAGCTCATGCTTAGATGTTGAATATATTACTGTAACAGCTGCAACTTGCAACACAAACCCAATCATTTCTGCATCTAATACAAACATTTGCCCAGGTCAAACCATAATTTTAAATAGTAACTATCTAACGGGAAATGCATGGAGTAACGGTGGAACCAGTTTTAATACTCAGGTTACTACATCTGGTACATATACTTTAACTGTTACCGAATTAAATGGATGCACAGGAACAACAAGTATTACAATTACAAATGCAAGCAATTGTGTTCCAGCTACTCAAATGAATAATGGTGTATGTGGCACAATAAATTTTGTAAGAACTTCTTCAATTACCTGCATCGCTGTTGCGGGGGCAACTCAATATGAATGGCAATTCAGCAATTCTAACGGAGTTTACGCAACAAAAACAACTACTACTAATTATGTATTATTACATGGTGTTTCGCCAACATTAAATTGGGGTACCAATTGGAACATAAAAGTAAGAGCAAAAATAGGTACTAACGTAGGCCCATATAGTCCTGATTGCAATATTGGAATTATGCCAGATCCTAGTATCAATGGCGTACCACAAACGCAATTAAGATCACAGGATTGTAATAAATTAAATTACAGAATGAATGCCGATAATAGAATAATTGCAAATCCTGTGGCTGGAGCAATTCAGTATGAGTTTGAATTTTCTTCAGCTGTTACAGGTCTTGTAGTTGCAACAAAACTGATGACAAACAATGTATTGTATTTAAATACCGTTGCACCTAGTTTAACTTTTCCTGCCCAGTATAATGTTAGAGTTAGGGCAAGAATTGCTAGTACTTGGGCCGTATTTGGTACACCATGTTTAATAGGCATCATTGGACTTAACCGCGATGAAGACAACAATACGGAAGAATTAGAAAAAATAAATATACAATCAACGTATGATGATTATTTTGATATGACTGTGATGCCAAATCCTTTTAATGAACAAGCTATTTTAAGAATAAATTCAGGTAGTGTTGAGCAAATAAATGTAGAAGTTTTTGATATGGTTGGAAACATCGTTTGGAAAAACAATGTACTATCTAATAACAATTTAACCTTTGGTGTTGAATTAGCCCAAGGCACCTATATTGTTAAGGCTATGAATCAAAAAGGCAATCAAGCCATGTTCAGATTTATTAAATCAAAATAATAACTTAGAATTTGAATATAAGCCCTGTCAAAATTTGTTGGCAGGGCTTTTTTTATTAATCCAAAAGATTTAAATGTTAAATATTTTTTGGTGAAACAACATTAAGTAATAATTTTACGTCTATACAGTATGAAGCAAAAAATGAGGCATATTTTCATTTATTAAATTGATTTTTCCAATGAGAAAATTGATATTCCTTTTATTTATTTGTTATTTTATTGATGTAAAAGGTCAAAACAATTTTGAGTGGGCAGATAGTGGAGCAGTGTGGCATTTGGCTAGTAATTCTTTTGTTGGCCCAGGATATCAAAAAATGGTTTATGAAAAAGATACCATCATCAATAATCATTTTTGCCAAAAGATTCATCGTGAAGCTCAAATATTAATTAATACTGGTGGAGGTGTTTATACGCTATCTCCTCTTTATAATGAAACTCCCTATTTTTTATATGAAAGTAATGATTCTGTTTTTTCATATCACAACAATCAATTCTTCTTAGCTTTTAAAACCAATGCCTTTACAGGTGAAATTTGGGATTTAGGAAAACTCAATGAGACCGACACTATACAACATGCATATGTTAAAGTTGATAGTATTTATTATGAAACATATAATGGACTAAATTTACGTAATATAAAAATTCATGCTTGCGATATGAATGGCGATAGCATCAATTATAATGGACCATTTCCTGACACAGCACTTACAGCATTAATTGCGCCCGGAAATATGGGAAGTATAGTTAATGAGAAATTTGGTCCAATGCAGAGTTTTAATGGAATTAATTTTGCTTATCCCAATTTTGGAATAGTAGAGTATATGCCAGCCCAAGTGCTTTGTTATAAAAGTTCAACATTTGCACCTATTCAGTTTAGCAACACTGATTGTTATAACAATGTTTTTGCAGGTATTGATGAAAAAGATTCAAATGAATTCATGCTTTTTCCAAATCCTGCTCAATCAATAATATATTTTAGGAATAAAATACCTAATTTAAAAATATCAATTTTTGACATTATAGGAACACATGTTTTGACACAGTCTTTAATTAATGGTGGTATTTCAATTGAAGAGCTTACTTCGGGGATTTATTTATATCAAATTATAAATTTAGATGAAGATATCATTCTAACGAGTAAATTTATAAAAAATTAGTTTGTTTTTTAGTTTAGTCAATATGATGAAAAAATTATACATCGCCTTTTTATTTCTTATTTCTTTTAACGCTTTATTGGCGCAACAAGCTTCTTTAGTTAAAAATGTTGATGGAACCTCTAATGACGGATCTGGATTTTTCAATAATGGCATATTTAAGGTAAAAGATTCTCTTATACTTTTTCCTGGAACTTCTTTTTTTCCTGGGTTTGAATTATTCAGAAGTAATGGAACAATGAGTGGGACCGATGTAACTAAAGATATTTATCCTGGTAATTCAAGCTGCTGGACTGGATTATCTTCTAATAGAGCATTTAGTAACAATAAGCAGTTATTTTTTCAGGCTCAAGAACCTGGTGATGGATTTGAATTATGGACCAGCGATGGTTCTGATAGTGGAACATTTAAATTAAAAGATTTTAATCCCTTTAGTGCTGCCAATTCCAACCCTCAGAAATTTGTCAGCCCCGATAATAAAAAGGTATTTTTTATGGCAAGTATCAATGGGGTGCTTAAAACTTGTGTGACTGACGGTACTTTAATTGGGACCGACTCTACAAGTATTAAAGCTGCTGAACTCCCTAATTTATATTGTAATGGATACTATTATTACACAAAAAACAATCCTGCATCTATATACAGCAATGATATATGGAGGTTGGAAACAGCATCATTACAAGGCCAGTTTGTTTATGATACTGATAGTATAAACCACGAAGGACGTGCTGTTTTAATTACGGTTTATGGTGATAGTTTAATTTTATACAAGGCTCAAATTGATACTTCAATTCATTTGTTTACCCTCAATGTCAATTCTTTACAAGTAACACAATTGCCTGAGGTACACCCAACATATCCTAATCTTAAATGGCACACTGCATTTTATAGAATCCCAGGAACTGATTTGGTTTTGTTTAGCGCAAAAAGTACCAACGAAGGTGTTGAACTATGGGTGTGTGACGGGAACTCAGTTAAAATATTAAGTGACATAAACCCAGGAATTAGTAATGGAATTGATCAGCCTAGCATCCCAATACCTAGTTATATTTTTCATGATGGTTGGGTTTACTTTTCTGCTTTAAGAGATGGATTGGGTTATGATATTTTTAAAACCAATGGCTACTCTGCTTCTACATCGGTGGCTTATGAGTTTAGTACTTTTTCAAATACTTATGCTGCTGCTCCAATTTGCAGTGGTGCTGGATATCTGCTGGGTGGTCTGAAAACTTGTGTTGGAAGCGGTTGCAATATGTATGACTTATATATCCTTAATAATGGCAACGCGACACCTTTGTTAAATTCAAATGGCGAAACACTTCAAGTTAACGACAACTATAGATATGGTATTGAAATGGGTGGAAGCTTGTATTTTATGGCACGGGCAAACACAAGTGGTAGAGAAATTTATAAATTGAATGGAACAGTTACAAAATTTCATGATGTTGAGTTCAATAACTCAGTTCAAATTTATCCAAATCCAACTTTTAATAATATCAATATTAAGGCAAAATCTGGTTCAAAAATAATGTTATTTGATATTTTGGGAAATCTTGTCATTGAAACCACTATAGACAATAATTCTATGAGCTTGAACCTTCAAAGTCTTCCGAGTGGTTTATATTCATTGAGAGTGAATGAATATTCTAAAAAAATAGTAAAGTACTAAGCTTAAATCTATAACCATGAAAGTAAAAATAACTATACTATTAATATTATTTAATTTAACTTGCTATGCTACCCACATGATTGGTGGCTATATAGCCATGCAGCATGTTTCAGGATTTACTTATAATGTGAAATTCGTTTCTATAGCAAATGCTGGCCCTCAAATACAAGCTGATAGATGTTGGCAAACTATTTATTTTAGCGATGGTGATTCAATTATTGTACCTCGTGTGAATGGTCCCTCGGGCTCTTGTGATAGTATGATGGGAGAAATAATTGCAACTAACTTAAAATACAATGTTTATCAAGGGACAAAAACATTTAACAATCCGGGAGATTATTTGGTTTGGACACATGACCCAAATCGTAGCGATGGAATTGTTAATATACCTGGTTCGATAAACGCACCATTTTACATCGAAACTTTTATTAGGGTTGTAGATCCCAATTTATATTGCCCAATAAGTTCAATTGATTTTGGTCAATTGCCTGTGTTATCAAACCCTGTAAACTCTATTTTCGAATTTAATTTGCCAATTGTTAAAACCCAAAATGACAGCATTAGCTACCAATTAGACACCTGCCGACAATACAACAATGTTCCTATTATTGGCTATACCTATCCCATGGGAATTTCATTCAATACTGATTATGGAAAATTCATTATGAGTACTACAGCTGCTCAAGGTAAATATGGAATCGCTACAAGAGTTAATAAATGGAGAAATGGTGTTTTAGTAAGCTACACACTTGTTGATTTTACATTCATGCTTAATGGTGCGCTATCAAACACTATTCAAATGCCTATTAATAGCAATCTTATTGCCAACAGCGATAGTGTTTACATAGGTAATTTTTCAATTAACGATACTTTAATCATTACATATTTTAATCCGTCAAATTATGTGGTTAGTTTGTATAGCGAAATTAATGACAGTTTGATTACACAAAACACCAACGGTACCACAACGCAGTTGAGCATCACTAATTTAAGTACTTTAGAAAGAAGACAACCTTATAAACTAACACTCAGAGCCATTGATAATCCTATGACTAACAATTTGGGTAAAGATTTAATATTTTTATTTACAATTGGTAACAACAACCTTATCAATTGCACTTTGCCTCAAGATTTGGGTGCAAGTTCCAATGGTTTGATATCATTAAATACCTTTCCTAACCCCGCGAGTGCTTACATAATTGTTAAAGGTGCTCAAAATAAAAGTTTGCTAATCAATGATATTACAGGTAAATTATTGATGCAAAAAAAAATTGTTAGTGATTTGGAATATGTAAATATCCAAAATTTGGAAAATGGAATCTATATTGTGAATATAGAAGGCAATACCATGAAATTAATTAAGAATTAAATTCATGCTTATAAACAATATTTATTTTGTAATCGTATTTCTTTTAAACCAGCATGAAAAATGAAAACGAATTATCTGATATTATTGTATTTTTTGTTTTGGCAAATCCCAAAACAATCTTACGCCCAAGATTATGTGTGGGCTAAAAGCCTCGAAGGTAGAGGTATATCTACTTTAACAAACCTATCTCCAGGTACATCATATGCCGAAGCTATTGCAGTGGATTCATTAGGAAATGTATACATTACTGGCTATTGTAATGATACGGTTGACTTTGATCCAGGACCCAATGAAGTTTTACTTGATGCAGGAAATGATGATATTTTTATCGCAAAATATGATGCACAAGGAAATTATTTATGGGCACATGTCTTTTGGAGCCCTGGTTGGAACTATGGCACGCATTTAAAATTAGATAACCAAGGCAACATCATTATTGCTGGTCATGCTCAAAGCTTAGCTGATTTTGACCCAGGCCCAAATCAAGGATTTTTAGGCAATACTGCCTCTGCAAATTATATTTTTATAGCCAAGTATGATAAAAACGGCAACTTTATTTGGGCAAATGATTTTGGAAATAACTTTGGTTCTTTTATTGGTAGTTTAGATATTGACAATAACAATAATATTTTAATAACGGGTCATTTTTATGGCACTTTAGATATGGATCCAGATACTGGAGTGGCTTATTTGGTGAGCAACCAAACGGGAATATTTACAGCAAAATACAATCAAAATGGAAGTTATATGTGGGCAAATTGCATTTCAGGCATTGGTAATTTAGGCGAAAGTTTTTCTGTAAAATGCAGTAAATCGGGCTTTATTTATGTAGCTGGCCTTTTCGGGAATATGGTAGATTTTGATCCAGGTACTAACGTGTTAAACATTACGGCCAATACCACTTGTGACCGATTTTTTTTAAAGTATGATGAATTTGGGAATCTAATTTGGGTACGCAGTTTTGATGTTAATGAAGATGGTTATTTATTTGTAGATAGAATGATAAAAATAGCATTAGATGAAGATGAAAATGTGTATTTAACTGGAAATTTTAGTGGAAATGTTGATTTTAATGCTGGTGCAGGTGTCTTTAATATTAATGCCCCTTTAACCACATCGAGCTTCATTTGTAAGTATACTTCAACGGGTCATTTCCTTTGGGCTAAAGGCCTAATAGGAGGTTCAGTTCAAACTACTGATATCCTGCTTGATTGTCAAAGTAATATTTGCCTTACAGGAAGTTTTGCTAAAGCAGATTTTGACCCTTCACCTATTTTCTACATGCTTCAAAGTGATGCACCATCAGCGTTCAATAATTTTTATGCAAAATACAATAGCAATGGCGATTTTTTATGGGTAAAACAAATAGGAAATAATGGCTATGGCGGTTCTACCATAAGTGCTTCTATTGCGCAAAGTCAAGGCTTTTTGTATGTTGCAGGTGGATTTAAACAAACTGGTAATTTTGATCCTAATGGCTTGGCTGAATTACAAGCCAAGGGTGTGGGTCAGAATTCTTTTTTTGCAAAATACAAATACCTCAATTTTCAAGATAATTTAAAAGATACTTCTTTATGTGAAGGACAAAATTTATTATTAGTTGTCTCTAATAATCAAGGAACTTATTTATGGCAAGACCAATCCAATCAATCTACTTATTTGGTGAATCAAGCAGGTAAATACTGGGTAGAAATAACATCCGAAAATTGTAAAACTGTCGATACTGTAGAAGTAACCTACAAGAAATTGTATCCCATAAATTATAACGATACCACCATTTGCGAAGGAACAAATTTTATATTAAATTCAAATAATATTAATGCACAATTTCTTTGGCAGGATAATAGTATTGCGTCAACTTTTGAAGTTAACCAGGCAGGGGTGTATTGGGTTACAATTACAGTTGAAAATTGTAGTTTGATGGATACCATTAGCATAGCAACCATACCGTGTGAAAGTTGGTTAGAATACCCCAATGTGTTTACACCTAATACAGATGGACTTAATGAGAATTTTATCCCATCTAAAATTAAAGGAATTGGAGATGCACAGCTAATGATTTATAGCAGATGGGGACAAAAAGTTTTTGAAACCAATAATATTTTAGAAGGTTGGAATGGCAAAATAAATAATCATTCAGCAAGCACAGGGGTTTATTATTGGATACTCGAATATTCTAATTTTAATAACGAAGTTAAAGAGCAAAAAGGTCATGTAACCTTAATTAACTAAATTGGTGTTTTCCTTACTGCAGGCGCCACTTCTTTGCCAATAAGTTCAATAGAATTCAACAATTGTGTATGACTCAAATCGGCATTGTCCATTTGAAAAGTAAATCGGTCAATGCCACCTAAAGATTCGCTATGTCGTAATATTTTATTTGCAATTTCTTGTGGATTGCCAACCAAATAAGCTCCTGTTGGTCCGTTTTGTGAGGCAAATCTTTCAAAAGTAACTGGTGGCCAACCTCGCTCTTTACCGATTCTGGTAAAAGTTTTGGCATAGCCTGGATAATATTCTTGAATCGCTTTTTCAGTGGTTTGCGATACATACCCTAATGAGTGTAATCCAACTTTCAATTTCTCAGGCGAATGCCCAGCACGTTTACCGGCTTCGCGATATAAATCAATCAATGGTCTAAAACGATGCGTTTCGCCTCCAATTATAGCTACCATTAAAGGCATTCCTAAGGTGCCTGCACGAACAAATGAGGCAGGTGTGCCACCTACTCCCAACCAAATAGGCAAATCCGCTTGATAGGGTCTAGGATAAATCGCTTGCTCATACAAAGGCGCTCTATACTCACCAGACCATGTAATAACTTCATTTTGTTTGATTTTAAGAAGTAAATCTAACTTTTCGGCAAATAAGGCATCGTAATCTTCTAAATTATATCCAAATAAAGGAAATGCTTCAGTAAATGAACCTCTACCTACAACCATTTCAGCTCTGCCTTTTGAAATCAAATCCAAGGTGGCAAAGTTTTGAAAAATACGCACTGGGTCTGCTGCACTTAAAACTGTGACGGCACTACTTAACTTAATTTTTTTGGTAAGTGCTGCTGCTGCTGCTAAAATAACGGTATTGGCCGAATCTAAAAACTCGGCACGGTGGTGCTCACCCACACCAAAATAATCTAATCCTACCTCATCTGATTTTACAATTCTTTGTAATAATTCATCTAATGCTTGTGCACTATTTTTTGCCCTTTCGCTTGCATTAACCACATTGGCTGCAGCAAAACTATCTATGCCAATTTCCATTTTAAATTGTTAAACTCACAAATATAATTGAATAAAGTCAGTCACATTATATATATATTAAATCTGCTTTTTAAAATCACTAGTGTCCGATTAAATAATTAATGAAAGCGGGATTTCCAAAATTGGAT
>DAORKI010000032.1:0-34384 GCA_035439485.1 Bacteroidia bacterium | reverse complement strand
CAAGGCCAACATCTCTCCCGTTTAAAAATGACTTTTTGAGGGACGACTATTTAGGCATATCCTAATGCCTATTTTGGAATTAAAATTATAACAAATATTAGAATTCTTGAAGGGAATTTATACCTTTGGTAAAAATAGGACCAAAAACGCTAAAAATATCCACCATGAGAAATACTGTTTTAATAAAAATGCAAGCAAAAGTTATACAATTGCTTTTGATATCCTTCATGTTATCCAATGGACTATGGGCACAAAACTGTGGCAACTGGACTGACATTAGTTTACCAGGAACAAGTCAAATACCACAACAAATAAGAACTGCGAACAATACTTTATTTGCAATTGCAAATTACGAAGACTTGTATAAATCGACCGACAATGGTGTAACATGGCAAATATGCTCAATAACATTTCAAAATGGTGGAGCGGGCAATATTAGTGTACAATACTCTTTAGCCAATAATACCTACTACCTCGGATACTATGGAGAATTATTTAAAAGCACCAATAATGGAAGCAGCTGGATATCATGCCCACAAAATGCAGAGAACTTGTATTATGTGCACAACGATAGTTTATTTTTTGATTACTCAGGGAGTAAATTTAAATTAAGTATTTATGATATTGGGACTCCTGGCATCAACCCTGTGCCTGTGAGCAATTTCAGATATTTTGTAAAAACAAGTACAAACTACTTTTACTTCACCTTTGTTGGTGGTATAACTACAATTTATCGATCATCGACTGGAATTTATAATGGTACTGATATTAGTGCCTCCTTCCCTGCTTCCCAACAGTATTTAAGTGGCGTTATGGCTAAAGGTGATTCCATATTTACTATTGATGGATTTGGTAAAAAAATGTATTTTTCGACAGACGAGGGAAACACTTGGAGTCTTTTTTATGATTATAACGGAACAGGAGCAATGGCAGTAAGTGTGGCTATAACACCATCTGATTTTTACATTTTCAAGTATGGTTCTGGAGGATACTATTCAAATATTATCTCCAGCAGTGATAATGGTGCAACTTGGCAATCTGTTGGATTATCTTCGACAAACACATTTTATGGTGTTTGCAATAATGCTTTGTTTACTATCAGTTGGACCGTTAATTCAACATCAATTTTTAGAATAGTTTCGGGGCTAGCAACTCCAATTCCATTGAGCCCCAGTGCAGATAAAAGTATTATTCATTTTGCTCAACAATCACAGGATAAAATTTTGCTTTCAACATCAAATGGTGTAGTTGATAGAATATTTTATTCAAACAATAATGGAAGCAATTTCGCAGAATTAACAGGTTATAACGGATATATTACCAGTGGTCTTGTAACTTCACAAGCATTGATATTAAATACTGATTACAATGCACAACTATCATATAACCAAGGTGCATCTTGGCAAAACTGCCCTGGAAATACAAGATATATTGCCAAAGGCGATACTATATATGGCTTTCAAAATGCTGCCTCGGGCACTGTTTATTATTCTAATAATGGGGGATTAAGTTTTAATTCAACGCCCGTTGCACAAAATTATTTTAATGCCGCCTGCGTGAATGGTGGATTTGTTACCAATAGTCTCTCAAACTCAGCTGATTTTAGCTATTTCAACAATACAAATTTAACCCACACTACCTTTAATGTTAATTTTTTATCGGGCGGTTATTGGTTGAAAGCTGCGGACTTTGCAGGTAAGAAAATTCTAATTACATCTGATTCAACAACTATTAATATTGGATATAGTAGCAATAATTTTCAAACCGTGCAGCAGGCTGTTGTAAATACAAGTATAAATGTTTTTCCTACCGAAGTTTATATTGAAAACAATAAACTAATAATTGCATGCACCACAGGCTATTTAGAGTCAACAGATGGTATTACTTTTAATGATGTAGTTAATCAAGATACCTGCATTAGTCATATAGTTTTAAAGGAAAACTCAAAAAAAATTGCATGCAAATATTTTTACGACCCGTTTACTTCATTAATTAACCAGACAAAGCTTTATTTGCAAGATACACCTCAAAGTTGTGATGCTTTTTTTACACTAGTTCCTGATACATTACCACAACATTATTATGCACTTAATCAAAGTACAGGAAGTGGGAATCTAAGTTTTGTGTGGAACTGGGGCGATGGTTCACCAAGTTCAAGTGGCAATAATCCAAGTCATGTTTATTCAACAGCAGGTTTGTATAATATTTGTGTAACTGTAAGCGATGGTAATGGTTGCACTGATTCATACTGCGACACCACCTTTGTTACACGTTCGGATACAATTATATACATTGATGTGGTATTTTTTCTACCTAATTATTTAAAGGTCAAAAATATTGAGGCAAAAGATGATTTGATCATGTTATACCCTAATCCTAGCAACGGTATATTTATGATTAAGAATAGCGAAAGCATTCATAGCATTGAAATATTTAATATGTTAGGTGATTTATTGCTGACACAAGGCAATGCTAAGATAATTGATTTACAGAATTACCCCAAAGGAATTTACCTTGCAAGGATAAACGGTATGCAAAAATTTAGGTTGTTAAAGGAGTAAATACAAATTTTTTTAGAGAAGACGAATCCGCAAAAAGGATGGTAGCTAGGTACCTTGTACCGCGGACAGCCTGGTGACTCCGCAGGAGGTATTTGCCCAAATTATTTAAAGATTGGTGCCAAAATTGGTTCTTTTGGCGTGCCTCAAATAGAGCCAGGCCACACCACCCATAAATAAGAAATAAACGTACTCCACGCTCCACACCCACTCTATGCTGAGTTTTAAATAAATGGCGATGAGATAGGTAGCAAACAAATAAAATGAAATAGTTATGATTTCGATAAATAAACTCATGGCTGTGTTGCCGCTTCCTGACACGGCACTTAATAAAATAGATGATACAGAGAACATGAGCAAAGAACCATCAATTACACGCAATGAAGGAATGGTGGCTTCAATAAGTGTAAGATCATTGGTAAAAATACCTAACATGATACTTGGTGCTATATTTAATAAAAACATGAATAAAAATGAAATACCAAAACTAAATATGGATATTTTTTTGATCATATTAAAAACTTCGTTGTGCTTTCCCTCTCCTATGAGTGTGCTTACTAAGGTATTGGTGGCTGAACTAAATCCCATTAAAGGAATCATTAAAATCATATAGGCATTTCTAATGATGTTGCTTATGGCGAGTGATCGTTCGCCCATTTGCTCCACAATCATAAAAAAGATAAACCAGGATGTTAACGAAATAAACATTTGTAACATTACTGGCGCAGCTGTAATTAGCACATCTTTTAAGTAGGCAAAATTAAATTTATGAAAGGTAAATAATTGGTATTTGTGAAGGTCAACTGTTTTAAATGTATAAATTAATGCAAAAATTGCAGCAAAAAATTCGGCCAAAGTGCTTGCTAAGGCTGAACCAGAAACTTCCATTCGTGGAAAACCAAAATGGCCAAATACAAATAGGTAATTAAAAATAATATTTAAAATAGCTACGATGGCAGTGGTGTACAACACAATTTTTGTTTGTGCAATACCAGTAAAAAAACCTCGTATTACAAAAACAAATGAGGAGAAAAAGATGGCATAGCTGCGTATTTTAATGAAGCTTACACTTGCATCTAAAATTCCTTGTGATTGCACAAAATGCTTTAAGATAAAAGGTCCACCCCAATAAATAAATCCAAATAAAATTAAAGAGAGACTGAGTAAAAAATATAAAGAATGATCGAGCACATTGCCCATTTCGTGATACTTTTTTTCTCCATTAAGGCGGGCTATTATAATTTGCACACCTACTCCAAACCCGTAGCCTAACATCATAAATGTAACATAAAGCAAACCTGCAATAGCACTGGCTCCTAAAGCAACCTCACTTATGCGTCCTAAAAATGCAGAGTCGGTAATGTTAATAATAGTTTGTGCTACTCCACCCAAAATGATTGGATACGAAATGTTCCAAATATGCTTATAGGCAGGGTCTTTAAACAAAACTTTAAGGTTTTACTAATATACTTTAATAACAATCCCTTTTAAATATTCGCCTTCGGGATGAAAAATACTAGGGGCATGATCAACAGGTTGTGACATATATTCAAGCACACGCACCTCTCTGCCGGCCTGTATTGCAGCCGACATAAGCGTATTATGAAACAAGTATTTATCGACAGCCTGTGAACATGAAAAAGTAAAAATTACACCTCCGGGATTAATTCTTCGAATGGCTTCGGCATTTAACCTTTTATAGCCTTGAACAGCATTGTGTTTCACATTATGATGTTTTGCAAATGCAGGTGGATCAAGTATAATAACATCATATTTTTCCTCCGAATGTTCTAAAAAATTAAAAGTATCAAGGGCAAATGATTGATGTTTAGCTTGCGTACCAAAATTTAATTCAACATTGGCATCTGTTAATACAATAGCTTTTTTTGAGCTATCAACCGAATGTACCAAAGCAGCATCTGCAGCAAGTGCGTAAACCGAAAATCCACCACTATAGCAAAATGTGTTTAATACTTTTTTGCCTTCACAGTATTTTTGTAACAACTTTCTATTTTCGCGTTGATCAATAAAAAAACCAGTTTTTTGTCCCTGTTCCCAGTCAATTTTAAATTTTAACCCATGTTCTAATACATATTCACTTTCAGGCTTGCCCCATAAAATTTGATTGGTAATTTCCATACCAGGAATTGTAGGCATGGTGTCGGCACTTTTATCGTAAATACAGGTAAGCGTTTTGCCAAAAACATTTTTTAATGCTTCTACCAATTCATTTTTTATTAAATGCATGCCTGTGCTATGCGATTGTATCACTGCAGTATCACCATAAACATCTATAATTAATCCGGGCAAGCCATCGCCTTCGGCATGAATTAATCTAAATGTGTTGGTATTTTTGTTATTGATTAAACCAGCATCTTTTCTGAAATTATAAGCCTTTTGAATTCTCTTATTCCAAAATTCTTGGTCAATTACCTGATGCTCAAAACTAAAAATTCTTACTGCAATGCTCCCGTTTGAATAATGCCCAATACCAAGTGGTTCATCATGGTTACTCACAACTTCAACTATCATTCCTTCAGCAACTTCTCCTTTAATTTTTTTAATTGCTCCCGAAAATATCCAAGGGTGAAATCTTCGTGGTGATTGGTCTTTACCTGAACTTAAAATTACTTTAGGAATCATGAATTAATTTTTACTTCGTATAAAATATAGATCTGTTTTTAATATGTTTAAAATTCTGATTTAAAATGAAATTCAATTTCAGGATTTTTTTCTTGTGCCATTTGCAATGACCATGCCGACTCAGCTAAAAAAACAGGCTTATTATCTTTGTCGGTAGCCATGTGATGTGATTTTTCGAGTACAAAGGCATCTAATTTTTTTTTGTCATTACTACTTATCCAACATGCTTTGTAAAGATTTATAGGTTCAAAGTTACAACTGGCGCTGTACTCACTTTTTAAACGATGTTGAATAACTTCAAATTGCAGTGCCCCAACGGTTCCTAAAATTTTTCTGTTGTTTAAGGTTTTAGTAAATAATTGCGCTACGCCTTCATCTGTTAATTGTTCTAATCCCTTGTTCAACTGCTTTGTTTTCATGGGATCAGTATTATTAACATACCTAAAAATCTCTGGTGAAAAACTTGGAATCCCTTTAAAAGATTCTTTAGTGCCTTCTGTTAATGTGTCGCCAATTTTAAATACTCCGGTGTCGTATAATCCAATAATATCGCCCGGAAATGCTTCATCAATAACATTTTTTTCAGCTGCCATAAAAGCAGTTGGGTTGCTAAATCGTAATTGACGTCCTTCACGAACATGAAAATAATTTTTATTTCTTTCAAACACACCCGAACATACACGTAAAAAGGCAATTCGGTCACGATGCTTGGGATCGATGTTGGCATGTATCTTAAAAACAAAACCTGTAAAGTTTTTATCCTCGGGATTTATTTCATTTAAATCGGTGTTTCTTGATTGTGGTGTAGGTGCTATTTGAACAAAGCAATCGAGCAATTCACGCACCCCAAAATTATTAACTGCACTGCCAAAGAACACAGGTGAAATATTTCCTTTTAAATAGTCATCAGCATTAAATGCGGGGTAAACCGATTCAATAATTTCAACTTCTTCTCTTAGTTTTTCGGCAAAGCGATCGCCAACATTAGCGGCAATTTCAGGTGAATTTACATCATCAATTTTAACTGCTGATTCAACTTTTAATTTGTTGCCTGCATCAAATAAAATTAAACTTTTTTCATACAAACTGTAAACTCCTTTAAATTGCTTTCCCATTCCAATTGGCCAGCTTAAGGGTCGAACTTTAATTTTTAATTCCTTTTCAATTTCATCAAGTAAATCAAAAGGGTCACGTCCTTCTCTATCCAGCTTATTAATAAAAACTATCACAGGTGTGTTTCGCATGCGACATACTTCTAATAGTTTACGAGTTTGAGGTTCTACCCCTTTCACACAATCTATAACCATTATAACACTATCAACGGCTGTCAAAGTTCTATAAGTATCTTCAGCAAAGTCTTCGTGACCTGGTGTGTCAAGTAAATTTACTTTTTTGCCTTTGTATTCAAAACCCATCACTGAAGTGGCTACCGAAATACCTCTTTGTTTCTCAATTTCCATAAAATCAGAAGTAGCATGCTTCTTAATTTTATTGCTTTTTACCGCTCCTGCACTTTGAATTGCTCCTCCAAATAACAATAATTTCTCGGTGAGTGTTGTTTTTCCAGCATCGGGATGACTAATAATTCCAAAGGTTCTTCGCCTTTCTATTTCTTGTTTGGTGGTCATATCTAAAAATAAGCGCGCAAAGGTAACTTTTTTAATGGATAAAAAATTCAAGTTTTTGCTATGTTTTATTATTTTGTATTCAACTCAAATACAATACAATAGGAAAGATAATAAGGCATTTAATAGGATAAAAAGTAGTAAGCCTAATAAGTCTAAATCAAAAACTTCATTTCAATTGCTATATTTGCGAGTTGTAACATTTTTACAAAGTTTGAATGAATAAAAAAAGAATTTTAGTTACTGGAGGCACTGGATATATTGGCTCTCATACCATAGTTGAGTTGCAGGCTAAGGGATTTGAAGTGCTTATTATTGATAGTTTACAAAATTCATTTGAAGGTGTATTGGACCAAATAAAAAAAATAAGTGGCATTAAACCCAAGTTTTATCAATTTGATTTATGCGATAATAAAGCCCTCACTCAATTTTTTGAAACTGAACAAGGTATTGATGCTATTATTCATTTTGCTGCATTAAAAGCAGTTGGTGAATCTGTTGAAAACCCTCTTTTGTATTATAAAAACAATATGCTTTCGCTTATTAATTTGTTGGAAGCAATGCAAAAATATGCAGTAAAACACATCGTATTTTCATCTTCATGTACTGTTTACGGACAACCCGATAGCTTGCCTGTATCTGAATCAGCACCTTTGAAAAAGCCTGAGTCACCATATGGGCATACAAAACAAATGGCCGAACAAGTGCTTGCTGATGTAGTAAATTCATGTCCTTTAAATGTAATTTCACTACGCTATTTTAACCCTATTGGTGCGCATGAAAGTGCATTAATTGGCGAATACCCAATTGGAGCTCCAAACAATTTAGTTCCTATGATAACGCAAACAGCTGCCGGCATTCGCGAAAAATTATTGGTTTTTGGAGATAATTACAATACTAAAGATGGAAGTTGTATTAGAGATTATATACATGTAGTAGATATTGCCAACGCACATGTGGTAGCTATTGAAAGATTATTGAACAATAAAATTAAAACTAATTACGAAGTGTTTAACCTTGGCACAGGTCATGGCTATACCGTATTGGAAACAATTAAAACTTTTGAAAAGGTTGCTGCTCAGAAATTAAATTACGAAATAGCTCCCAGAAGAAGTGGTGATGTTGAAAAGGTATATGCCGACACCACCTATGCTAACCAGGAACTAGGTTGGAAAGCAGAAAGAAATTTAGAAAATATGTTATCAAGCGCCTGGAATTGGCAATTAAATTTAAAAGAGTTAAAAATAAAATGACCGAAAATTATAAAACTATATTAATTACTGGTGGGGCTGGATTTATTGGCTCGCACGTGGTGAGAAGAATGACTAAAAAATATCCAAATTATAAAATTATTAACTTGGATAAATTAACCTATGCAGGCAATTTGGCCAATTTAAAAGATATTGAAAACTTGCCTAATTACACTTTTGTAAAGGGCGATATTACTGATTTAAACTTTATTCAACATTTGTTTGAGCAGTATCAATTTGATGGTGTAATACATTTGGCAGCTGAATCTCATGTTGATAGAAGCATTAGCAACCCTCTCGAATTTGTAATAACAAATGTAATAGGAACTGTAAATTTATTGAATGCAGCCAAAAAATTGTGGAATGCCTCTATAGAAAATCAAATAATAAATAAAAAATTCTACCATATTTCAACTGATGAAGTGTATGGAAGTTTAGGTGCAAAAGGTTTATTTACTGAAAGTACAGCATATGACCCTCATAGTCCATATTCTGCTAGTAAGGCTTCATCCGATCATTTTGTGCGTGCTTATTACGATACTTACAAATTGCCCACTGTTATTTCGAATTGCTCTAACAACTATGGATCATTTCATTTCCCCGAAAAACTAATTCCTCTGGCTATTAACAATATTAAGAACATGAAGGCTGTGCCTGTTTATGGCAAAGGTGAAAATGTGAGAGATTGGTTATTTGTTGAAGATCATGCTGCTGCCATTGATTTAATTTTCCATGAAGGTAAAATTGGAGAAACATATAATATTGGTGGTAACAATGAATGGACAAATATTGATTTAATTCATTTATTGTGTAAAATCATGGATCAAAAACTTGGTAGAGCAGATGGTACAAGCGCCAGTTTAATAACATTCGTAAAAGACCGAGCAGGACACGATTTAAGATATGCTATTGATTCAAGCAAACTACAAAATGAATTAGGCTGGAAACCTAGTTTACAATTTGAAGAAGGCCTAAACAAAACAGTTGATTGGTATTTAAGCAACGAAGAATGGTTGAATAATGTAACCTCAGGCGCATATAAAGAATATTACACAGCACAATACGCAAAGCGATAAATTATGTACAATCAAGCGTTTCATCCAAACGAAATAAACAATTTAAATTTTTTAGTGACTGGAGGTGCTGGTTTTATTGGCTCCAATATAGTAGAATATTTATTGCATCATCAGGCTGGTAAGGTGGTGGTATTAGATAACTTTTCAACTGGTTTTGCTAGCAATCTAGATCAATTTAAGAATCATTCTAATTTAGAAATTATTAATGGTGATATTTGTTCATTTGATGATTGTGTAAAGGCTTGCAAGGGTATTCACTATGTCCTTCATCAAGCAGCCTTAGGTTCAGTACCAAGAAGTGTTGAAAATCCTATTGCCACAAATAAAGTTAATGTTGATGGCTTTTTAAATATGTTAGTAGCAGCACGTGACGCAAAGGTTAAACGTTTTGTTTACGCAAGCTCATCGTCTGTTTATGGCGATAGCAAAGTTTTACCAAAAGTTGAAAATCAAATAGGCAATCCTTTATCTCCTTATGCTGTTACTAAGTTGTTGAATGAATTATATGCCAATGTTTTTGCCAAAACATACAACATGGAAATAACTGGGCTAAGATATTTCAATATTTTTGGTCCACGACAAAATCCAAGTGGTCCCTATGCTGCAGCTATCCCTTTGTTTATGGATGCATTACTTTCTAATAAACCTGCTTATATTAATGGTGATGGCGGTCAAACACGTGATTTTACATTTGTAAAAAACGCTGTCGAGGCCAATATTAAAGCTCTTTTTGCCCCCAAAAATGAAGGTGACCCAATGGTTTTTAATGTCGCTGTTTCAGATAGAATTTCAATAAAAGAACTTTTTGAAATTTTAAAAAATGTTTCGGGATCAAGTATGAATGCCATTCACCGTGAAGCACGAGCTGGCGATATTAGAGATTCATTAGCAGACATTTCAAGTGCTAAAAAATATATAGGCTATAATCCTCAAGTTAAAATGGTGGATGGATTAAAAATAACTATTGAATGGTTTAAACAAGAATTTTACAATTAAATTGCCATGGGTTTTTTTGATCAGTTGTTTAGAAAAGAAAAAAAATTGGCGCCAATTGACATCAGTAAATTGGTTAAAACCGATATGCATTCGCATTTAATTCCAGGTATTGATGATGGATCAAAATCAATTGAAGAAAGCTTAAGTTTGATTAGAACATTTAAAGAATTGGGTTACAAAAAAATAATTACAACACCACATATCATGAGTGATTATTTTAAGAACACACCTGATATTATTAATGAAGGATTAGCCCAGTTGCGCAAAGAACTAAATAACCAAAAAATTGAAATGGAAATTGAAGCTGCTGCTGAATATTATTTAGATTTCGATTTTATTGATAAAATAAAAAAAGAAAAATTGCTCACTTTTGGCAAAAATTACTTGCTTCTTGAAGTGAGCTATTTAAACGAGCCTGATAATATTGACGCTGTAATATTTGAGCTTCAAACTTCAGGTTACAATGTCGTCTTGGCTCATCCTGAAAGATATCCTTTTTGGGGGAACAATCCAAACCGTTTCGAAACACTAAAGGATAAAGAAGTTCTATTTCAAATTAACATCAATTCTTTAGCAGGTCATTATTCACCAGGAGCTAAAAAAGTTGCTGAAAAACTAATAGAAATGAACATGGTAAATTTTATTGGAACCGATTGTCACCATGCGAATCATTTAAAATACTTAGAAGAAGCCTTATGTAATCCTGCATTGCATAAATTGGTGGAATCAGGAAAATTGCTTAATCACACTCTATAATTTACTTCACTACTGACAATTTTATTTTGTCAGATTTAAGCTTGTCATGATGAAGAGAAATAATGTACATGCCAGCTGATAGTTCATTGGTATTAATGGTAGTAATTGATGTTGACAAACTTAACTTCTCGCTAAAAATCTCTCTACCACTTAAATCATAAATGGTAAAGGAATTGTATTTTCCTGCTTCTAAACTCAAAGTTAAGGATTCTCCAACCTTTACAGGGTTGGGATATAAATGATTTATATTGTTTAGCTGAGAAAAAGGCGTTGAAACCAAACCTGACGATGTAAAATAACTAGCATCTGTAATATTTTGAAATTCATCTAATGTTGCTGTCATTACCACACAATTTGGACCATCCTTTATCCATTTGTAGGCGTATGTGGTTGGAAATGGGATATCTGTTAGATAAGTGAAATTTCCTAATGCAAAACTATCAATTTCATACAAAATGGTTTTAGTAATCATTTCTTTTATTCTAATTACAGAGGGATAGCTTCCGAGTGGAGTTATGAGCGAGCCTTGAGCTTCTGCCTCCATATCTTGAAAAGTGGTAAATGTAGCTCTAACCAAAGCGCCTGGTAATAATGAAGAATCTGGAAATATGTAACTAAAAATGGCAGTGTTTTGAACCACAAGTCCTGTGTCAAAAGGTACAGGCAAATACAATACATCTGTAGAATAATTCCTATCATAAATCGTGTTACCAACAATATCAAAGCCTGCTGCAATATGTTCTCCATCAATATACATCCCTGTTAAATCTGTTTTCACAAAAGTATAATCTCCTACAATATCGCCTGCCATTACAGATGTGGCTGTGGGATATAAATTTGCTATACTTGAAGGTGCACTATTAGGCATTTGAGGTAAATATTGCATGGTATCGTGCACAGTAAAACTATTGAGGTAATTCCAATTTTGATTATATCCAGCTGGCGTAACTACAAAATTTGAAGCTATAGTATCTTTAAATTCAATCCAAAGCTCGCTAATTACAGGTAAATCTAAATAATCAAAATTTTGTGCAGAAGCTAATAAAGATTGAGTTGAAAGTAATAAGATAAGCATTAATTTTTTCATAATTGGACGTATTTTGATAAGCAAAGTTAAAAAATTATGTGAAGATGAATATTTTTATCATTTTCGCAACCCTAAAAAATAATATGTTAAAAATTTTACCTCTTTTCTTTGTTTGTATTATACAAATACAAGCCCAAACAAGTAGTGAAAAACACCTTAAAAATATTCATCAATTGACCTATGGTGGCGATAACGCAGAAGCCTATTTTAGTTTTGATAATAATAGTTTAAGCTTTCAATCTAATAATAAGGCATGGGGACTTCAATGTGATCAAATATTTAATTTAGATATCAATAAAGCACAACTTGATAGCACATATAAGCCATCTCTCATAAGCACAGGTCAAGGTAGAACCACATGCTCTTATTTTTTAAAAGATGGTAAACACATATTATATGCAAGCACACATGCCTCAGGCAAAGATTGCCCTCCTGCCCCAGCACCACGTAAAGACAATAAATACTTATGGGCAATTTATGAGAGTTTCGATATTTATTTAGCTGACCTAAATGGTAAAGTTGTATCTCAATTAACCAATTCGCCTGGCTATGATGCTGAAGCTACTGTCTCACCAGAGGGCGATAAAATTGTATTTACTTCAACACGTTCGGGCGATTTAGAATTGTGGATCATGGATATTGATGGGAAAAATTTGAAACAAATTACAACAGGATTAGGTTATGATGGCGGTGCGTTTTTCTCACCTGACGGGAGTAAATTAGTTTTTAGAGCTTCAAGACCTCAATCGGAACAAGAGATTATTGAATATAAAGAACTGCTCTCACAAGGATTAGTGGCACCAACAAATATGGAAATATTTACTTGCAATGTAGATGGCTCAGATTTGAAACAAATTACGCATTTAGGAAAAGCCAATTGGGCTCCATTTTTTCATCCTTCAGGAAAAAAAATTATATTCTCTTCAAACCATCATTCACAAAGAGGATATGATTTTCAATTATATATGATTAATATTGATGGCAGTGGAATTGAAGCAATAACAAATAACAGTATTTTTAATGCATTTCCAATGTTTAGCTTTGATGGTAAAAAATTAGTTTTTTCATCAAACAGAAATAATCATGGAACAAGGGATACCAATTTGTTTATAGCAGATTGGGTTGATTAAATTCCTTTAATACCTCAAAGATGTATGACAATTAAGGTTAATTAAAATTAATTTATTTTGCTTTCATTTCGTTTTATTTCCAAAAGTTAATCAACAATCAAAGGCGAACTGAGGGTATTTTATACTTCATGTAACTTTAATTAATTTAAACAGTTAACAAATAAAACTTCTTTGATATCTATTTTTTTATATTTTCGCGCGAAATTTGATTTTTTGAAACGAATAATTTAATCTTATAAAAATATGTATTGGACACTAGAATTAGCATCAAATTTGGAAGATGCACCATGGCCAGCAACAAAAGACGAATTAATTGATTTTGCTATTCGTTCAGGTGCACCTATGGAAGTAATTGAAAATTTACAAGAAATAGAAGACGAAGGAGAAGTGTATGAATCAATTGAGGATATTTGGCCAGATTATCCTTCAAAGGAGGATTTCTTTTTTAATGAAGATGAATATTAAACTTCAGAATTAAAAAAAAGCCGCAATATATGTTGCGGCTTTTTTTATTTCATATTTTATTTTTTTATAATATCTGTAATTTCTGCCGGTTGACCAGTACTACAACCTGCTGGCTGAGGCATTCGTAGCAAATGAAAATTGAAATAAATTTCCAAGCCATCTATATCAAAATTGGCAGCTAATTTATCCTTAGGAATAAGTGTTTGAACTTCATCTCCTTCCAATTTAACTTCAATTACAGAATTACAACCACCTGCACGATATTTATGTGACACCTTTCCCAGTGTTTTGTTTTCAATATTAGATTCCACTGTATTAGTTTGCAATTGAGTATTAGAATTTTGAATTTCTACCGGCTTGTTTGATGCGGGGAGCTCTTTGCTTGACTTTACCTTGCATGAAACAAAAGTAATGGTAATGATAGCAATTAAAAGGGTTATTTTTTTTTTCATATTTAAGAATAAAAAAGCCCATGCCATTGGCATGGGCTAAATGTTTTAAGTAATCTTTAATTAACTGGTACTTTAACAACTTTTTGAAAACTTGTATTTGTTTTACCGATTCTCACCATATATATACCTTTTGCAAAATTATTCACATCAAAACTAGTTCTAATTTTATTGTCATTTGCGGTAACCACCTGACCATCAATTTTTCTACCTTGAATGTCAAATAAATCAACTACATATTGTCCTCCTTCATTTAAATTATCTGCATTTACCAATAATGCATTTCCATTTTGATATGCAGTGTATGCCAATTGTTTCTTAACCTCCCCAATATCTGTAGGGTTTGGCAACACAAATGAATATATTCTTGTTCCAGGATTGCCTGAATTAACAAACTGACCTGTATGCCAAAAAGTAGTTCCATTGGGATCTAAAGATGTTTGTGAATAATCGCCAAAACGATTTCCGCAACCAGACATTGATCCTGAACCAGCTTGGGCTGTTGTTTCGGCAAAGGTCATTTGTCCAAGTGGGTCCGATGCTAATCTACCAGTGTACCTCAAACTTACAGCTGTTGCAGTTGGCGATGGGCCTGCTACTGCATAACAAAGGGCAATACTTCCATTATCATCCATGGCAATACTGCCAACCCATCTGTTCAATGCATCAGGTGTATATATACCTTCTTGATACAAAGTCCATGCGCCTGAAGGTTGATTTTGACGTAACTCAACCCATTTTATACTTCTTTGTGTTGAACTAATTTTAACTCCCCAACATAATACAACAGTATTATATCCTGTCCATTGACGCCATTGCGCTCTATACCAAATAATACCTCCAATACCATCTAATTTTTGTGTGCCAGTTCCTTGAGAAATATCATTCCAGCTTGAGTTATAGGTTCCATCAAAAGCAGCTGTTGGAATAGTTGTAGTTGAACTAAATGTTAAAGTAGGCGTAGTGGGAACCCAATTTACAGTGGCATTAATGTATTTAATTCCATCAACATTGCCTCCACCCCATGAATTCTCGGTGTACCAAAAAAACGGGCATGGTGTACCAGTTGGTGGAAGAACACCATCTGCGTCAGCAGGCATTGGCAAGAAAAAGCCAGAAACTGTACCGGAAGAAAATGTAGCATAAACCCCTTTAGCAGTTTGTCCTAATAGCATTTTGCTTCTCTCAAAAACAAAAACTCTGTCAGTTGAGGTATTTGCGGTCATGTAATAACCATCGGCCCAAATAGAAAATTTCAAATAATCAGGAAATTGAGGAGAACTGTAAGTGTAAGTATAATAGGTTCCAGTAGGATCATTCGTTGTTGAAATGGCAATATGTATGCAATTGCTACAGTTACCCCCGCTACCATTACCTGTAATAGCCTCACCTTGCCCAAACTGACTAATGAACCATCTATCGGCATACTTGTCATATAATACAATTGGATCACCCATATTTGAAGTACTCGGACTCCATAAAGAACCTATTTGACGAATAGTTCCCATGGTGGCTCCTGTAGATTTATTAAATACCTTAAAAGGACTAGCATTCACAGCCTGAACATAATGATTTATTCCCGCAGCACCTGAAGGGTCTGGTGGGCAACTACCACCACCTGTTTGTCCAGCCCAATTGGTTAATGGTGGCATTGATGCCCTATTTCCTTCTTGAGTTTGAATGGTTGATTCATCATTTCTATATGCAGCCCCATCTTCGGCCGTATATTGAAAAGTTTGAGCAGTTCGGTGTTCTCTGTCTTTTGATGCTTTAAACACAGTTTGTGCGTTTATTTCATCTTCTTCTTTTACAAAATAATCAGAAAGCGGTTTGGAAATTCCCATAAATTCGGGATACAAAACTCCACTTTCAGCGGTATTAGCTTGTTGGCTATAGCCAATTTGAACGCTAGAAATAATAATTGAAAAGAGATAAGTAATTTTTTTGTTCATGAGATGATTTAATGGGTTTATTGAGTGGTTAAAAATAGTAAATGCCAAAGATATAAAAAAGCTAAATTTTAACAATTGAGGTGAAATATAGTTTTGTGCATGTTAAAATAAAAAAAATTGTGACGAAAGTTTTTGAATAAAATAAAAAAGGTTGTTAATAAAACAACCTTTTTCAAATTGATGTGGTTAGCTTAAAATTAAACTGTTTCCTTATGTAAATCCTTAATATCCTCCAATGTAATTTCAAATTTGTCTTCTCTTTCTTTGTACTGCATAATTTGTTCTAAAGCATCAGGCACTACGTCACTACAAATAGTTATAAACGCCCCATTTTTCGCATTTTTAAGCACATAATCAATGGCCTCTCTTTCGGTTGGAATTACTTTCTCCAATTTAGTGGCATCAATTTCAGCAATACCTTTGAGCATTAAATCAATAATTTCTTGTTCACTTCTTCCTCTTAAATTTTTATCCTGTCTAATAATAATTTTATCAAACATATGTGCAGCTTGTTTGCCCAAGTTATAAATATCTTCATCTCTTCTGTCCCCTACACCGGCTATTATTCCAATTTTAGGATTTGCTTCAATTTTTTCTAAAAACTTGCCAATGGCTTGGAAACCTGCTGTATTATGAGCATAATCAACCATGACTTGAAAGTTTTTAAATTGAAATAAATTCATTCTTCCTGGGGTTTGGGTTGGCGAAGGAATGAAGGTTTCAAGGGCTAGCCTTAAATCTTCAATTTTAAAATTTCTTAAAAATCCAGCTATGAGTGTGGGCAAAATATTTTGAATCATAAAGATTGCTTTACCACTAAAAGTAAGAGGAATATTCACAACTTTATCCACTCTAATTCTCCAAGTTCCTTTACAAATGGTAACATAACCATTTTCTACTATTGCTGCTAAACCGCCTTTATTGCAATGTTCAATAATTCTTGGGTTGTTTTCATCTAAACTAAATAAGGCAATATTACAATCCAAACCTTTTCGCATATTATAAACCAAATCATCATCTGCATTTAATATGGCATATCCCTCGGGCATTACACTTTCAGGCACCACCGCCTTTACACGTGCCATATCTTCTAAGGTGTTGATATCCTTTAAACCCAAATGGTCGGCTGCAACATTGGTAACAATGGCAATATCACATTTATGAAAACCTAAACCAGCCCTTAGTATTCCACCTCGTGCACATTCTAAAACTGCAAATTCAACAGTTGGATCTTTCAATACAAATTCAGCACTCACAGGACCAGTACAATCACCTTGCTCCAACATTCGGTTTTGTACATAAATACCATCAGTAGTTGTAAATCCTACTTTGTGCCCCATTGTTTTAACGATATGCGCCATTAAACGGGTAGTTGTTGTTTTTCCATTGGTTCCAGTAACAGCTATAATTGGTATTCTTGCTGAACTGCCTGGAGGGTATAACATATCAATCACAGGTTCTGCAACGTTTCGAGCTAGGCCTTCAGCAGGTGCTATATGCATTCTGAAACCAGGTGCTGCATTTACCTCCAAAACAGCACCGCCATTGTCCTTAATTGGAGAACTTAAATCTGGTGCCATAATGTCAATACCACAAATATCTAACCCAATAATTTTTGCAATACGCTCAGCCATAAACACATTATATGGATGAACAATATCAGTCACATCTGTTGATGTTCCACCTGTACTTAAATTGGCCGTTTTCTTTAAATATAAAATTTCATCCTTTGCTATTACATCATCAAGACTTAAATTCTTGTCTTTTAAAATATTCAGCGTCATTTCATCCAACTTAATTGCTGTGAGCACTTTTTCATGTCCATAACCTCTTCTTGGATCACTATTTACTACATCTATGAGTTGTTTTATGGTAGATTTGCCATCTCCTATAACACAAGCAGGAGTGCGCTTTGCCGCTGCTACTAATTTGTAATTTATAACCAGCAATCTAAAATCAAAACCCGTAATAAATTTTTCACAAATAACGCCACGACTTATTTTCTTGGCCACAGCAAGAGCTTCAACAGCCTGATCCCAATTTTGGATATTTATGGTTGCACCACGTCCATGGTTACCATTTACAGGTTTTAAAACTATAGGGTATCCGATACGTTTAATAGCGCGCTCCATATCCTCTTCATCATAAATGATAGTGCCACGAGGAATTGGAATTGATGCTGCTTCCAATAAGTTTTTAGTTTCTTCTTTATCGCAGGCAATTTCAACAGCAATATTACTAGTGGTGCTGCTTACTGTAGCTTGTATTCTTTTTTGGTTTACACCATATCCTAATTGAACTAAACTATGACGATTTAATCTAATCCATGGAATACCCCTGGCTTTAGCTTCATCAACAATAGAACCAGTACTTGGGCCAAGTCTTTCATCTTCCCTAATTTCACGCATGGTTTGAATATCCTCAGCTAAATCATAAGTTTCATTTTTGGCCAAAGCCTGACAAATTCTTACAGCTGACTTTGCTGCATAAATACCAACTTTTTCTTCTTCATAACTAAATACAACATTATATACACCATGTTCGCCAGTTGTTCTTGTTCTACCAAATCCAGTATCCATGCCTGCCAAGGTTTGAATTTCAAGTGCCACATGCTCAATTACATGTCCCATCCATGTTCCTTCTCTCACCCTGTGAAAGAATCCTCCTGGCTTATTTTCACTACATTCATGTTCGTACATACTAGGAAACATTTTTTCTAAACGATCGGCAAAACCATCAATTTTATTTGAAGGTAAATCTTCCATTTCTTCTAAATCAATTTTCATCACTATTAATTTGTGACGTCTAATACTCCAATAATTGGGGCCACGCATAGCTTTTATGTCAATAATCTTCATAGATAAAATTTATTATATTAATATTTTTTGATGAGCAATTGTATGTGCAATGTAAGCAAAAAGTAAAATCATTTCAAAATATAGTTTAAATATTTTACCTTGCACAAAAAACATTTTAAGAAATTTACTATTAACTATTAAGTATTTTATTCATAAATCTCCTATTACCTGCGCAAATACATGACCATGAAAAAATTATACCTTTTGATATTTTCAATTACTTTATTAGGAAACACTTATGCTCAAATGCAAAACAAAACCGATGTTTCAAACTTAAAAAGTGCCAAAGAAGGAAATATCATTATTGATGCATTTTATGGTTGGCCTTACTTCAATGGTGTATTATTATCATCACTAAGTACTACCTATAAAATAAAAAACACCAATCATTTAGGTGGTAGATTTGAGTTTATGTTAACTGATAAAATGGGACTTGGGGGAGAGTTTACTTATGCCAATGCTTCTGTTAATTATCAGTCTTCTTCTAATGGATTATGGTATAATGCTGGAATTTCAAAAGTGAGAGTATTAGGAAGGTTTAATTATCACTTTAGCACCACTAAAACAATTGACCCCTATTTAACTTTTGGAATGGGTTACAAACGAACCACTTATTATGACAAAGGAAACAGCAATTCAGATTATTCATTAAACTTTTTTCCTGTTTCTTGCAAAATAGCAGTAGGCACAAGAATTTATTTTAATGACAGCTTTGGCTTTAATGCCGAAATTGGCTTGGGAGGTCCGTTAGTTTCTGCTGGTTTGAGTTTGAAATTGTAACTA
Source organism: Bacteroidia bacterium (assembly GCA_035439485.1). Taxonomy (GTDB): domain Bacteria; phylum Bacteroidota; class Bacteroidia; order UBA4408; family UBA4408; genus CAIKXD01. Next base: position 14,756 of record DAORKI010000032.1, on the reverse strand, counting down.
TTAAAATACTTTTTCAATTCGATTTCGATAGCAATATTCTAAAACATCCTCAAATTCATGTTGTGTAATTTTTTCTAACCTTTCACCTTTATCTTCAAGCAAATCTGCAATAAAAACCCTATCTGGCAATATAGTTGCTTGATGTTTAGTCAAATTGAAAAAATTACCCAAAATTCTTAGTTCCTCAAAATTACTTGCGCTGGTGATTTTAAAGTAAGTAGGGTGTTTTATATATTTCAAATAAATAGGAAACATGCTTGTTTTTAGAAAATCGAATATGATAGTAAAATTCAATGTTATAAAATAAACTGTACATTCACAACAAAAAGTATTTTAAATGATGTTATGAAAAATTTTATTGAATTTATTGGCAACAAAATAATTGAACAAAATGAGTTCAACAATGAGTTAGTTATTGTTTTTCCTAACAAAAGGCCTGTTGCATATCTTCAAAAATATTTAGCTGAAAAATTAAATAAGGCCATTTGGTTTCCTAAAATATATACTATTGAAGAATTTGTAATTCACATTAGTAATTTTCAATTAGCCGATGTGAACTATACTGCTAGTTGTTTGTATGAAATATATGTGGAAGTTATGCAGGATCAGGCTGATTCATTTGATGATTTTTTGAAATGGTGGAATTTGTTGATTTCTGATTTTAACGATATTGATATGTATATGGTTAATACAGAGCAGTTATTTAATTACATTAACGAGGCCAAAGCCATTGAGCAATGGAATTTAGGAGAAAAAAAGCTAAGCAATTTACAACAACATTATATAAGTTTTTGGAAACAATTATCCATTTTATATAAAGGACTGAATTATAAATTATGTGAACAAAATTTAGGCTATAGAGGTATGATTTATAAAAAAGCTTGCGAAATAGTTTGCAGTGATTCCTATACGCCCAGTATGCAAAAAGTTTTTTTTGCTGGTTTTAATGCCTTGAGTACTTCAGAGGAAAAAATTGTTGAGTACTTTGTGAAACATCAAATTGGTTATGTACTTTGGGAAGCCGATGCCTATTACTTAAACGATGAAAATCAAGAAGCTGGAAAATTTTTACGCTATTACCAACAAAAGTGGCAAAACTACCCAAATTCAATCTTTTATTGCCCTAATAATTTATTGCAAACATCTTTAGAACTTAAAATTATTGGAGCACCAAAAAGTATGATGCAAGCCACAATTGCTGGAAGAATAATGGAAAGCTCATTGGCATTCAACAATAAAAATTTAGCTTTAATTCCGGCAGATGAAAATTTATTAAACCCCCTACTCTATCAATTACCAATCAATTATGTTGATTCCATTAATATTTCGATGGGATATCCCATTATTGCTCTTTCCTTGAGTGGTTTGTATGATATTTTATTTGAAGTTTTTAATTTGCTTGAAAAAAGTAAACAAAATATTTTTCCTTCAAAAATCATACATCAACTCTTAAATCATCCTTATGCTCCTTTATTATTTGGAAGCGAAACTCAATCAGTACACAAAGAAATTAACTCATTGAAGAATACTATTCTTAAATCTGGCAAAACTCATTATAGCCTTTCTGATTTGCAAAATCTTCAATCTATATTCACAAAGCTTAATTTTTATTCTATTTTTGAAGACTTTGCACTTGTATATGTAAGTTTACATGATTGTTTATCTCTTTTATATAAAATAAATCAATTATTATCAAATTCAAATCAGGTTCAAGAATCTCAAAAGCAAATACTTATACATCAAGTTGAATTATTCAACTCAGTTTTAGATGAAGTAAAAAAAGTATATTTTAATGAACAAATTACTTTAATTAAACAATCAAAAACAATTCTTTCTCTTATTAAACAAGCCCTTCAAGGATTTACATTACCATTTATTGGAAATTCAACTGGCGGGGTTCAATTTATTGGTTTACTTGAAACTCGTATGTTGCAATTTGATGAAGTAATAATTACAGGATGCAATGAAGGAATTTTACCAAACGCTAAAGCTTCTGGCAATTCTTTTATACCATTTGACATCAGAAATCAATTTAATTTGCCAACATACAAGGATAGTGAGGCTGTTTTTGCGTATCATTTTTATAGATTAATTCAAGGTGCAAAAATAGTTCATTTGATTTACAATACAGAAACTGATGAATTTGGAAGTGGCGAAAAATCTCGCTTCTTAAGTCAATTAGAAATGGAGTTGCAAAATAAAAATCCAAAGGCAAGCGTGGTGAATGAAATAATGAAATTGCCTCCTCTTGATAATTTCAAACGAAAATCCATCAGCTTTAAGCATACTCCAACCATAGATGTTGCTATCAACAATCTCCTTGAAAAAGGCTTATCGGCAACAGCATTAATAAGTTATAAAAACTGCGCTTTACAATTTTATTTTAAATATATTGAAAAGATTAAAGAACCTGAAGAATTTGCTGATGAAGTGGCAGCTAACATTGTAGGTTCAGTAATACATAAAGTGTTGGAGGAAGTTTATTCTCCATTGAAATTAAGCAAAATTAAAATTGAGCAATTACAATTACCATTTGAGTCTATTGTAAAATTAACAACAAAAGCCTTTCTTGAAATTGAATCGGGTGTTGATACAAGCACTGGTAAAAATTTATTGTTTATTCAAACGGCAGCTAAAATAGTAGCTAAATTTTTAAATTATGAAATTCAACAAATTACTAATGGACATACTATTAAAATTCTTTATACTGAAACCGCTTTTGACACTAGAATTTCAATCGACAATAAGAATATAAAATTGCATGGAACCATTGATAGGATTGATGAATTTGACAATGTAATAAGAATTATTGATTATAAAACAGGAAGCGTTGATGCGAGGAAATTAAAAATCCAAAGTATAGATGAGGTTTTTCAATTACCTGAGTATGACAAAGCATTTCAACTATTTTTTTACCTACACCTTTACAATAAAAATAATTCAAATATTAAAAAAGGAGTTGAATCAGGAATATTAAGTTTAAGAAAAATAAATGATGGAGTGCAGAAACTAATTGGGGATGAAAGTATGGAAACTCTATTAAGTGTTTTCGAAGAAAAATTAAACGAATTAATATCCAGATTATTCCATGCCGAAAATCCATTTGTACAAACAGATTATGCTGAAATTTGCACCTTTTGTGCCTATCGTAATATATGCATGAAATAATACACCTAAAAAGCTTTTAAAATTTTACTTGAAGTTATTTATTAAATTCGCGCAAATAAATTTAATCCAAAAGCGTTACTACTAAAAAATTCCATTGAGAAGTATTATTTTATTTATAGCTTTTTTGATTTTTGCTACTTCTTGCAAAAAAGAAGTTGGTTTTATCAATGAGAAAAACACCAAACTTCAATTTTCGGAGGATACAGTCATTTTTGATACCGTGTTTACACAAGTTGGCTCTGCTACACGCCAACTGAAAATTTATAATCCATATAAAAAGAAATTATTAGTTAAAAAAATTTGGCTTGCAGGTGGTGCTAACTCACAATTTAAACTCAACATTGACGGGGTACCAGGAAATTCTGCAAGTGATATTGAATTAATGCCAAATGATAGCTTATACATATTTGCTGAAGTGACCATAAACCCTTTAAATGTTAACTCTCCTATGATAGTTAGCGACAGTATTTTTTTTGAAACAAACGAAAACATTCAAGATATTGATTTAGTTGCTTGGGGGCAAGATGCACACTACATTAGACCCAATCAATATATTCAAGGTTTGCCTCCATTGAACATTATTGCAAAAGAAAATGAAAATATTACATGGGTGAATGATAAACCATATGTTATTTATGGTTACGCTGTGGTTGATAGTAGTGCATGTCTTAATATATCTGAAGGTACAAGGGTTCACTTTGCAAAAAACTCAGGACTGTGGATTTATCGTTATGGTTGCATCAACGTAAATGGTACTAAAGCCGCACCAGTGGTATTTCAGGGCGCACGACTTGATTATGACTACAGAGAAATTGCTGGTCAGTGGGATAGAATTTGGATTAATGAAGGCGCAACTTCAAACATCAATTATGCTGAAATAAAAAATGCTTTTATTGGTTTACAGCTTGAAACAATATTTGGACGTGATAATCCTGATAACACCCAGCTAAATTTAAAAAATACCAAAATTTCAAATATGAGCGCTTATGGTATTTATACTAAGTTTTTCAATTTAAGGGCAAGCAATGTACTATTAACCAACTGTGCCGAAACTAATCTTGCACTCACCTGGGGAGGAAACTATTCATTTAGGCACTGTACTTCTGCTAATTTTTATTCTTCAGGCACGCAGCGACAAAGTCCTTCATTAATTATAAACAATTATAATTCTGGTCAGGTTTTTCCGCTTGATTCATGTTATTTTGGTAATTGTATTATTTATGGAAGTATCGAAAATGAAATTAGTATTGATAGTAAAGCTGGTCAAGCGTTTAACTATTTGTTTGAAAATTCAATTTTAAAAATTGATCCAACAACCAATACCAACAACATAGCCAATTTCAATAATATAATAAAAAACCCAGCTAATATTACTATTGATGGTGCTAGTGTACAACCTTTATTTGAAAATCCCAATTTACTTGACTATCATTTAAGATCTAATTCACCTGCTGTCAATAGCGGCTTAACTGCAATTGGGTTGCAAGTTCCCTATGATTTAGACGAAGTAATAAGAGATGGCCAACCAGACATGGGTTGCTACGAATATCATTAACTTTTATTCTGGTAATCCAAATTCAAAGCCTCTTCAAACACTTCTGCAATTAAGGATAAAGTATCTTCATCAATTTTGTATATAGATATACCTTTAACCATAGTTCTTTTTTTAGCTTCTAAATAGTTCCTATCGCTCAATTCGAATCCCCTTAAAAAACATACTTCTACTCCATTCCTTTTAATTGGATTTAAATAACATATCTATATATTACCATCATAAAAAGGTATTTTAAAACGAATCTTATTTGTTACCCCACTGTAGGTCATAAACAAATGATGTAGGTGGAATATAATATGCTGCTGGTGCGTATTTTGAAGGCTATCTATATACAATTCTACTGGTGTCATAAAATTTAATGGAAGCACAAAATAATAAATATTTCAATTTCTAATCTTAAGCTATTCATTACCTTTGTATCCATGAAAACAAAAACCCTCAGGAAAAACAAGGTTAATGTAATTACGCTTGGATGCTCCAAAAATATTGTAGATAGTGAAGTTTTAATGGGGCAGTTGCGAGCTAATAATATTGAAGTTGAACATGAAAGTACCAAAAATGATGCTTCTATTGTTATTATAAATACATGTGGCTTTATTGACAATGCTAAGCAAGAAAGCATAGATACTATTTTAAGATTTTCACAAGCAAAAACTAAAGGTAAAATAGACAAGTTATACGTTACAGGCTGCCTAAGTGAGCGCTATAAACCTGAATTAGAAAAAGAAATTACAAATGTGGATGCTTTCTTTGGCACAAGAGAATTACCTAGAATATTAAAAACCTTAAAAGCCGATTATAAACAAGAACTATTGGGTGAAAGATTACTCACTACACCCAATCACTCAGCCTATTTTAAAATTTCTGAAGGTTGCGACAGACCATGCTCTTTTTGTGCTATACCTTTGATGCGCGGTGGACATGTGTCGGTACCAATTGAACAATTAGTTTCTCAGGCAAAGCAATTAGCCAAAAACGGCACCAAAGAACTAATGATTATTGCTCAAGATAGCACCTACTACGGACTTGATTTATATAAAGAAAGAAAGCTAGCTGAACTCTTAAATAAACTCTCAGAAGTTGATGGTATTGAATGGTTGCGCCTACATTATGCCTTTCCAAGTGGATTTCCTTTAAATGTATTGGATGAAATGAAAAATAATCCTAAAATATGTAACTATTTAGATATGCCTTTGCAGCACATTTCTGATGCTATGTTAAAAAGTATGCGTAGAGGAACCACCAAACAAAAAACAATTGATTTGGTGAATATGATTAGAGATAAAGTACCTAATATTGCTATAAGAACCACACTTATAGCTGGCTATCCTGGTGAAACAGATAAAGACCATGAAGAGATGGCGCGTTGGGTAAGTGAAACAAAATTCGACCGTTTAGGAATATTTGCCTATTCTCATGAAGATAACACACATGCATTTACATTGAATGATAATGTTCCAGCCGAAATTAAGCAAGAAAGAGCTGATCATATTATGAGCATACAACAAGATATTTCGAAATCCTTAAATGAAGAAAAGGTAGGTAAAAATTTTAAAGTACTCTTCGATAAAAAGGAAGGTGACTACTTTATTGGTCGCACTGAATTTGACTCTGCTGAAGTTGATAATGAGGTATTGGTTGATGCTGCTACTAACTTTGTGCGTGTTGGTGATTTTGCCAACATTGAAATTACTGCAGCCGAGGATTATGATTTATTTGGTATAACAGTGAATTAAACCGATATTCCAATAACACAAATATCATCAACCTGTTCCAACTTTCCTTTCCACATATCAAAAAATTTATCCATAATATCATATTGCATTTGCATGCTATTACTTTGCTGCGCCATAATTAACTCGCGCATTTTTCCTGTTTTTAATTTTTTTCCTTTTTGGCCACCGAATTGATCTGCTAAGCCATCCGAAAATATGTAAAACTTATCGCCTTTTTGTAATTTAATTAAATGCGTTTTGAAATTTGTAGGGTTATCATATTTCCCAATAGGCTGACGATCGGGTTTATATTCAATCATCTCTTGATTTCTAACCAGCCACAATGGGTTATTGGCACCTGACCAAAATAATTCATAGGTTTTAAAATTAAAAACACAAAGCGAAATATCCATCCCATCACGTACTTCCATATCACTTTTTTCAAAAGTTTCAATTACCAAACTTCTTACTTTATCCAAAATGTTACCTGGGTCAATTAAATAAAACTCTTTGATGGCGCGATTTAAGGCATTGCTGCAAAAAATACTAATCATGGCGCCTGGTACGCCATGTCCTGTACAATCTGCAACAGCAAACATTACACATTCTGCAGGATCAATATCAGAATCAATTGGCTTTAAAAAATTTCCAAAATCATCTTTAGCAAAAGTGTCCATCCAATAAAAATCGCCAGCTACAATATCTTTAGGTTTATAAAATACATATGAGTTAGGTAAATATTTATTCAACAGTTTATTAGAAGGCAAAATTGCTTCTTGTAAACGCTTGGCATACAAAATTGAATCGAAAATTTCCTTGTTTTTTTCCTCCAAAATTTTCTTTTGTAATGCTATATTACTTCGCTGATGTTCAACAAAATCCTTCTGTTTTTCAATAAATTCCTTTTGCCTACGGGTTACTCTTAGGCGGTTAGCAATCAATAATGAACCAATTAAGGAAAGAATAATGCCCACAACCAATCCATTTCTTTTAGTTTTTTCTACTTCTAAATTTGCTTTTTGAGCCTCTATTTGTGCTAATTGCAATTGCTTTTCTGATGCATTTTTAATACTGTCTTCAGCTGCCTTCTTCTCAAATTCAAATAGTAATTCCTTACGTAAAAGGTCTTTTTTATTTTCTTGTCCATTAATAGTATCGCGTAATGAAACATATTTTTCAAACTCAATTAAGGCTACAGCATTGTTCCCTTTTAGCTTTTCAATTTCATATAGTTGATGTCGAGCATCACGTTCCAAATAGGTTTCATGTAATTCTTGCGATATAGATAAAGCTTTGAGCGTATTTTGCTTTGCAAATTCCAATTTATTTCTTGCATTGCCAACCAACTTCGATGCATATTGCGTTTTATACATCTCAATGAAAGTGCTGCTCAAGTTAAGCATATTGGCGGCAACATCTTTCTTTGAGTTCAATTTCTCATAACTTGATATGGATTGCTGGATAAATTCAATGGCAGTATCAAACTCTTTCTTCTTGATATACAATCCAGCAATATTTCCAATAATATTCGCAACGCCTCTTTGGTCATCTACTTTCTTATAAATTAGTAAAGACTCATTTAAATATTGTCTTGCCTTTTCTAATTCAGCTTTATGGGTATATAAAATACCAATATTGCCCAAATGCCTGGCCTGACCAACCTCATTCCCCATCGTTTTATCTATAGCAAGTGCTTTGAAGGCAAATTCCAAAGCCTTATCGTGATCTCCTGTTTCCATGTAAACCAACAAAATATTTCCATAACATGTGGACAATCCCTTTTGAAAATTAATTTGTTCAAATAGTCGGAGTGATTTAAAATAATAGTCTAATGCCTTGCTATAATCTGATTGAGAAGTATAAATCAATCCAATATTCATTAAATTGCTTCCCATCCCTTTCTTATTGCCAATTTTTGATTCTGCATCAAGGGCTTTTTTGTAATATTGAATTGCACCTGTGTAATCCGACAAGCCATAATAATTTACGCCTATAAAACGATTGGCCTTAGCTTGACCTGGAATAAAATTTAACTCCTCGGCTAATTTCAAAGCTTCTTTTCCTTTTTTAACACCGTTTTCGGGATTAATGGTATAAAATGCAAAAGAAATTTCGCACAAGGAATTTACCCTGTTTGTATCTAAAGTACTATTTTTTTTTAGATAATTTTCAATAGAATCTATTCGTGCCTGTCCCTGCTTTTGTGCAAAACTCGTACTGTGGATATATAAAAGCAAAAAGATAATTATAGCAAGAAAGCTATAATTAAATTTAATTGCACCAGCACACTTTTTCATTTTTATCATGTTCAATTTTACATGTTTCTTCGGTATTGACCTCCCACTTCAAATAATGCATTGGTTATTTGACCTAAAGAACAATACTTGACAGCCTCCATGAGTACATTAAATAAATTTTGGTTGTTGATGGCTGCATTTTTCAAAAGTTCAAACATCTGTTGTTTTTTGTCATGGTGCGTTTTTTGCAACTGAGCGAGCATATTTATTTGATACTCTTTTTCTTCTTTGGTTGCTCTTATCACTTCGGCTGGAATAACAGTAGGTGAACCTTTGGATGATAAAAATGTATTCACCCCAATAATTGGATATTCACCTGTATGCTTCAAGGTTTCGTAATACAAACTTTCCTCCTGTATTTTACCCCTTTGATACATTGTCTCCATTGCGCCTAATACACCTCCTCTCTCGTTAATTTTATCAAATTCAGAAAGCACAGCTTCTTCAACTAAATCGGTCAATTCTTCAATGATGAAAGAACCTTGAATTGGATTTTCATTTTTAGCTAAGCCTAACTCTCTATTGATGATCAGTTGTATTGCCATAGCTCTTCTCACGCTCTCTTCGGTTGGAGTAGTGATAGCTTCATCATAGGCATTGGTATGCAAGCTATTACAATTGTCGTATATGGCATAAAGAGCTTGCAAGGTTGTTCTTATGTCATTAAAGTCAATTTCTTGTGCATGTAAGGATCGTCCGCTAGTTTGGATATGATATTTCAACATTTGAGAACGTTCATTGGCATTGTATTTCAATTTCATTGCCTTGGCCCAAATTCTTCGTGCAACACGCCCTATAACTGCATATTCAGGATCAATGCCATTGCTAAAAAAGAATGATAAGTTAGGAGCAAAAGAATCAATATGCATTCCTCGACTCAAATAATACTCAACAAATGTAAATCCATTGCTTAAGGTTAAAGCAAGTTGAGTTATAGGATTGGCACCTGCTTCAGCAATATGATAGCCACTGATAGATACCGAATAAAAATTTCTAACATTATGGTCAATGAAATATTGTTGAACATCTCCCATCAAACGCAAAGAAAACTCTGTGCTAAAAATGCAGGTATTTTGAGCTTGATCTTCTTTTAAGATATCGGCTTGAACGGTACCTCTAACCGATGCTAAGGTTTCGGCTTTTATTTTTTGATATATATCATTTGGCAACACTTGGTCACCAGTAACACCTAATAAAAGTAATCCTAACTGGTCATTCCCACTTGGGATTTCGCCTTGATATGCAGGACGTTGAGTTCCTTTTGCTGAATATATGGCTTCTATTTTCTGATTAACTTCCTTTTCGAGCCCATTTTTTTTGATGTACAATTCACATTGCTGATCAATGGCAGCATTCATGTAAAATGCAGCAATTATTGCAGCTGGCCCATTGATAGTCATACTCACCGATGTTGTAGGTGAGGCTAAATTAAAACCACTATATAATTTTTTGGCATCATCTAAACAGCAAACAGAAACACCACTATTGCCAATTTTTCCATAAATATCTGGTCTATAATCTGGGTCATTTCCATATAAAGTAACACTGTCAAAGGCAGTGCTTAAACGTTTGGCAGGTAAACCCATACTTACATAATGAAACCGTTTATTGGTGCGCTCAGGGCCACCCTCTCCCGCAAACATACGTGTTGGATCTTCACCTTCTCTCTTAAAAGGATAAATTCCAGCAGTATATGGGAATTCACCAGGTACATTTTCTTGTAAAGTCCATTGTAATAAATCTCCCCATGCTTTATATTTTGGCGTGCTTACCTTAGGAACTTGTGTATGAGATAATGATTCATAATGTGTTGCAATCTTTAACTCTTTATCGCGCACTTTAAATACATATTGCTCGTTTTTATAAAGTTTAAATTTCGCTTCGAAGCCTTCAATTAATTTTTTGTTTTTGGGATCTAACTCTAATAAAAGCTTATCAAATTGCGATTTAATTACTTTTAATGCATCATTTATATCAGTATTATTTGTTGGCAATATATTATCCCAAAATGTTTCTAGGGTAAAATTTGCAGATTCTTTGTTGCATAATGTGCTTGCTGTTTGGGTTAGCGCATATAATTTTTGCGCAATGGATGCTTGCTTTTGTACCCATTTATCATAATTTCTATTATTCTCGGTAATCTCACTCAAATACCTTGTTCTATTTGGAGGAATGATATAAATTTTTTCACTCATTTCCTTGGTAATAGCAATATTTGACGAGAGTGAAGCACCGGTTTTTTCGACTAACTTATCCATTACTGCTTTATACAATCGGTTCATTCCAGGATCGTTGAACTGAGAGGCAATAGTACCAAATACAGGAATTTGCTCATCATCAACTTCCCATAACTGATGATTTCGTTTGTATTGTTTTTTAACATCCCTTATTGCATCTAAAGCTCCTCGTTTATCAAATTTGTTCAGGGCAATAATATCTGCAAAATCAAGCATATCAATTTTTTCGAGCTGTGTAGCTGCACCATATTCAGGTGTCATTACATACAAACTCATATTGCTGTGTTCAATAATTTCGGTATCCGATTGACCTATTCCTGAAGTTTCTAAGATAATTAAATCGAAATGAGCTGCCTTAAGTACATCTACAGCTTCTTTTACATGTTTACTTAATGCCAAATTACTTTGACGGGTAGCTAATGAACGCATATACACACGCTCATTTTTGATACTATTCATTCTGATTCTATCGCCTAAAAGTGCACCACCGGTTTTTCTTTTGCTAGGGTCAACTGAAACTATGGCAATCTTTTTATCCTTAAAATCTAATAAGAACCTTCTTACTAGCTCATCAACTAATGAGGATTTACCTGCCCCACCTGTACCAGTAATGCCTAAGACTGGTGTTATCGCCACATGTGCATCTTTTTTTATTTCTGCCGATTCAATTATTTCTGGATAAAATTTGGCGAACTCTTCAGGAAAATTTTCTGCTGATGAAATTAAACGTGCAATGCTTTTAAAGTCATGTTCTTTCAAATGTTTAACTTCACCATTCAGGTTTTGTCCTGTAGCAAAATCACAGCGTTCCAACATATCATTAATCATCCCTTGTAAACCTAATGCACGCCCATCATCAGGACTATAAATCCGAGAAATCCCATATTCATGCAACTCTTGAATTTCTTCAGGAAGAATAACACCTCCCCCACCACCAAATATTTTTATATGACCACATCCTTTTTCCTTTAACAAATCGTACATGTATTTAAAATATTCAACATGTCCACCTTGATATGAAGTTAAAGCAATGGCATTGGCATCCTCTTGAATGGCACAATTTACTACTTCAAGCGCACTTCTATCATGCCCTAAGTGAATAACCTCGGCCCCGCTACTTTGGATTATTCTTCTCATGATATTAATGGAGGCATCATGCCCATCAAACAAAGAGGCTGCTGTAACAATTCTAATTTTATTTTTTGGAATATATGGCGCTACTGTAATCATAGTTTTATTAAATAATAGCTACAAATTTGGTAATTTTTTCGAGATTTCAATTACTTAAATCAATATTTAAAATTATTAGAAGCTATTAGAAAAAATTATCCTGCAAAAAAGTATTTAATTTTTTGACTAAATTTGTGCTATATCTATATTTTACATTAATGACTATTAAAGCAAACACAGTTGATGAATATCTTGAGCAAGTTGCTGAAGATAAGCGTGAAGCAATAAAAGAATTGAGAAATATAATTAAGAAAAATATTCCAAAAGGATTTGAGGAGTGTATTAATTATAATATGATTGGTTATGTGGTTCCTCATAAATTATATGCTCCTGGATATCATTGCGACCCAAAATTGCCTTTGCCTTTTGTAAATATTGCGGCACAAAAAAATTTTATTGCTTTATATCACATGGGAATTTATGCCAATCCTAAATTATTAGAATGGTTTACATCTGCACATACTAAAAGAGTAAAAGGAAAACTCGACATGGGAAAAAGTTGTATTCGTTACAAAAAAATGGAGCATATCCCATTTGATTTAATTGCTGAATTAATGCAAAAAGTTACAGTAGAAGAATGGATTAATAGTTATGAAAATGCTTTCAGAAAAAAAGTTTAGTTCTCCTTTATAAATTATAAAAAAAACATGTTGCTCATTTATATGCTCATTAATTAATTCATGTAATGTATTGTAATAATTTTTATGATAATTAGAATAGTAAAAATGAGCTTTAAGCCAGAAAAGGTAGAAGAATTTAAAAAATTGTTTAACCTATATAAATCGCAAATTGCCAATGCTGATGGTTGTTTGGGCTTAGAATTACTTCAAGAAAGAGACGCCACCGTTTTTTTTACTTATAGTGTTTGGAAAGAGAATTCATACTTGGAAAAATATAGAGAATCTGACCTATTTGATACTGTATGGAGCCAAACAAAAACATTTTTTAATGCTAAACCAGAAGCTTGGACTACCCAAATGTTATATAATAGTAAACAAGCAATATGACAGCCTTTGATGCTTTGCGTGTTAAGCCATTTCGTCAGTTTGTGACTGCTCGTTTTTTCTTGATTTTTTCGGTGCAAATGCAAAACTTAATTTTAAGTTGGTTAATATATGATATTACAAAAGACCCACTTTCATTAGGTTTGATAGGTATTGCCGAAATAATACCTTTTTTAAGTGTGGTATTATTTGCTGGTAATATGGCCGATAAATTTAGTCGTAAAAAGATGGTTTTTTGGTCAACATTTTTGATTTTTGTTGCCAGTGCATTTTTATATTATTTATCGGTTCATCAACAAAATTTTAAAGCAAACATATTACTTTCCTATTATTATAGTTTTGTTGTAATTTTAGGTTTGGCACGAGGTTTCTTTGGTCCGGCATCACAATCCATGGTACCTACCCTAGTGCCTGCAGATGTGTTTGCTAATGCAACTACATGGAACACCACTGCCTTTCATGTAGCCTCAATTTTAGGCCCAGCTATTGGTGGATTAATTTTTGGATTTGGTGGAGCATCATACAGTATGCCTGTAATTGTATTTTTACAGATTATTTCTCTTGTTTTATATTTTGGATTAAAATACGAACAAAATTATGCAGCACAAAGCAAGGAACCAATATGGGAACGTTTGAAGGGCGGGTTTAAATTTGTCTTCACTAATCAGGTAATCATAAATTCACTTTCGTTAGATTTGTTTGCCGTTTTATTTGGGGGTGCTACCGCTTTATTGCCTGTATTTGCTGCCGAAGTATATCATTGTGGTGCTCAAGGTTTGGGAATATTGCGCTCCGCTCCTGCAGCAGGGGCAGTTTTAATGGCTGTAATACTCATGTGGAAGCCTCCAGGTAAAGGTGCCGGCAAAATTTTATTGGCCTCAGTGGCTGCATTTGGTCTTTGCATGATTGTATTTGCCTTAAGTAAAAATTTATACCTTTCAATTATTGTTTTGGCTATTAGCGGAGCAGTTGATAATGTATCGGTGGTGATAAGACAAACTTTGGTACAAATGAACACACCTGATGAAATGCGAGGCAGAGTTGCCTCTGTTAACAGTGTTTTTATTAGCTTGAGTAATGAAATTGGGTCTTTTGAAAGTGGTTTAGCCGCTAAAATATTTGGCTTGGTGCCTTCGGTAATTTATGGTGGATTAGCCACCATTGGAGTAGTTGGGATTACCGCTAAAATTGCCCCAAAACTCCGAGAAATGGATATGTAAAATTGAATTTTATTTATTCATTATTGCGCTTTGCATGAATTATACCGAAAATACTTTCAATTTATTCCAATTGCGGCATAGCCTCATGGTTCTAATTTCAAGTTGTATCAGCATTTAACTTTGCCCATTTGTTTTTAATCTTGAATTAAATTCAGGATGACCAAAAAATAAATGTAATTGGTATTAAAAGCTATCATTTACATAAAAATTGTTCAGCACAAATTGTGAAGCATTTTTGCATTAGCGATTGAAGCGATTATCCTTTTTAATTTTTGTTACATCACCTAAACAAAAATTAAAAAGATATAAGCAAAAAGCGCGACCTGCTCA
>DAORKI010000031.1:0-35294 GCA_035439485.1 Bacteroidia bacterium | reverse complement strand
AAAGTAATTTTTTTAATTTCACTATTGAAAAAAATAACTGCATGCTTTTATTTTTTTACTTGAATTTTCAATTAAGAGTACACAATTTTAGTGTACAATAAAAATTTAGAATTTAATGGGACTAAGATATCATAATTTTAAATCCTAAATTTGATAATTTAAAGTATTTGACCTTCGAATTGTATTATTTAATTTTGTATAAATCCTACCACCATGAAAAATGCATTTTACTTTTTGTTTTTATTCTGTAATATAAACTTGTTTGCACAATCTTTTTTGCCCTTTCAATCTAATTCTCATAAATTATTTAGAGATTACAATGGTTCTACATTTAGTTTGGTATTTCAACATGTAGATGAGATTTTTAATGACTCTATATTCATTCCTACTTTAAATGTCAATAGTGATTTTTTTAACAGTGATACATGTATTTTTTGGGGTGGCGGTTGCCATAAACAAAATCAACCTGGTTGGTTAGGAAAAAAAGTAACGACCAATAATTTAGGTAAATACACTTTTTATCAAGTTAATGGTGATAGTTTAAGCTTTGATTTTAATACTATTCAAAACGATACTAGTTTGATTTTTCAGAGCAATACAGAAATTTTAAAAATGAGCTTTGCTAATTCGGCATTTATACAAGTATTGGGATTTGCTGATTCTGTTAATTACTATAATTTGTATCATACTGATGTAAATGGGAATCCTATAAATTCAGTTCTCAATCAATATCAACTTTGTGTAGGAAAAAGCATAGGATTAATTAACTTTTTCAACATTGCGAATTTCCCACTGCAGGTTGATACACTAAGCCTTTTAGGGAATCAAAATCCAAATATTGGCTACTACAAAATTACCAATGAAATGATATACGATTATGCTATTGGAGATGAATATCAGTACTATAATGGTTCGAGTTATAGCAATCCTTCTTGGGGATGGTCAACAGGCAGCTCAAGTTATGTTAAATATACTATATTGAACAAATCACTCACACCTGATTCTATCATTTATTTCTGTCTTAGAAATACATTTGAAATTGCCACTAATTCACAATTTTTAGATTCTGTTTATTTGAGGTATTCAAGAAATCAAGGTTTAGCTGGAATTCCTTATGAAATTTTTGATGGTCAATTTTATAAAAGCTTTCTTTTGGGAGAAACCTGTGGTGTTCCACTATGGGAATTAAATAGGGTAAGTGAGCCATATAATTTAGCTTATTGCGCCATTGATACCTGTTGGGGAGGAATTGATACACAGGGCCCAGCTGCAACTGAAACTATTAAACATGTTTTAGGTTATGGGCGGACTAAGTATCATGATGAATTGTTTGGGGGATTTAATTTTACTAGTCATTATATTATTTCAGATCTTATCTATTCATTAAAAAATGGCCAGGCATGCGGAGCTGAACAAATTGTAGGTGATGCTGCACTTGTCAATAGACAATCTGGAATAAAATTTTCACCAAATCCAGCCAATTCTATTGTTAATATCAATTTTCATTGTGCTGAAAAAGGAACAAACTTGCGTTTTTCAATCATTAATTTGCAAGGCAAGTTGGTACTTGAGAAATTAATTTCCAACTATTCCAGTTCCACTAACAGCGTTATTATGGATGTAAGTGAATTAGCAGATGGATTTTATCTTTTGAATTTTGAACAAAATGGTATACTAATTCAAAGTAGTAAACTCGTAAAAAACTAAAATTTGGTAAAAAAAACCATTTTCAGTGTAAACGTGGCTAGAAACTTTATATTTTGATTACTTTTGAAGTTCAGAAACCACATTTGAAAGATTAATCATTTTTAAAAATTATGCTACTAGCCAATTATCTGCGTGAAAACAAGGAAGATGTAAAAACGCGCTTACAAAAAAAGAACTTTAAACAATTAGAACTCGTTGATTTAATTATTGATAAAGATAACGACCGTAAGAAAATACAAAACCAGCTTGACGAAAATTTAGCTCAAGGAAATAAATTAGCCGAACAAATCGGAGGTCTAATGAAAGCTGGAAAAAAAGAAGAAGCAGCAGTCTTAAAAACTGAAACAGCACAACTTAAAGAAAAAAGTAAGGAGCTCCAAACAGTGCTCGAAACCTGCGAAAAAGAATTACATGATATGTTGGTGCAACTGCCAAATTTGCCACATGACTCAGTACCACAAGGGATAACTCCAGCAGAAAATGAAGTAGTTTTTTCTCATGGCAATATTCCTAAACTACATGACAAAGCCTTGCCACACTGGGATTTGTGTTCTAAATATGATATTATTGATTTTGAATTAGGTGTGAAATTAACTGGAGCGGGGTTTCCAGTATACAAAGGCAAAGGGGCAAAATTGCAAAGAGCCTTGATCAACTTTTTTTTGGACAAAGCGGCTGAAGCAGGTTATTCTGAAGTTCAGCCACCCATTTTAGTGAATGCTGATTCAGGATATGGCACGGGTCAGCTGCCTGATAAGGAAGGCCAAATGTATTATGTAGGCATGGATGATTACTATTTAATTCCAACTGCCGAGGTGCCTGTTACCAACATTTATCGGGATTTGATTTTAAAAGCAGAAGACTTACCAATTAAAAATACAGCATATACGCCTTGCTTTCGTAGAGAGGCTGGTTCATACGGAAAAGATGTAAGAGGATTAAATCGTTTGCATCAATTTGATAAAGTTGAAATTGTACAAATTCAACACCCTGATAAATCATATGAAACATTAGAAGAAATGAGACAATATGTAGCAGGGCTGCTAGAACAATTGAATTTACCATTTAGAACATTACGCTTATGTGGAGGTGATATGAGTTTTGCTTCTGCCTTAACTTATGATATGGAAGTTTACAGTGCTGCCCAAGAAAAATGGTTGGAAGTAAGTTCAGTTTCTAATTTCGAAAGTTTTCAGGCCAATCGTTTAAAATTGCGATACCGTGAAGGAAGTAATAAACCTGTTTTAGCTCATACACTCAATGGAAGCGCTCTGGCATTACCCCGAATTGTAGCAGCAATTCTCGAGAATAATCAAACACCAGATGGAATAAAAGTACCTGAAGTATTGATAAAATATTTGAATTTTGATATGATAAACTAGAATCTTATATGAAAATACATAACTTGATAATTTCACTTGGGATTAGCTTTTTTTTCTTCGCTTCTTGTAAGTCAAAAATTGAAAATGCTCAAACAAAAACAATTGATTCATTGATAGTAGCTCTTGAAAATGCTGAAGAATCAATTGAAAAAATAGATTTTGAAAAGCTCGAAAAATCAGCCAAAATTGCGAAAGAAAACTTAGAAAAAATTAAGCCATTAATTGATGATTCGTTGAGTCGCGATAAGGTGTTTTTAATGAGCAATTATGCTATTGTTTCAGGTGAAGAAGGCGAAGAAACTGAAGGTCAACACAAAAGTGAAGAATATGAAGAAGTGAGAGAAAAATATATTGAGAAAGAATTAGCCTTGTGCAAAAAGCAGTTGAATAATTTAAAAAATGATTTTTCTAAAGGCGAGATGGAGAAATCTAATTTCCAAAAATATTTTGATATTGAAAAGGAAAAAGCTTTTCAAATATTATTGTTTGTGCAAAAAGAAACCAAAGTGAGTGCTTATCGTCAAGAGTTGTTTGATTCACTGCATCCATTAATTACGAAGTTTATGGATAGTCTTGAAACAGTATCAATTAAAAAGTAAAATGCTGAAAAAAGTAGCTCTATTTATTTTATTACTATTTGCTGTATTTGTTGTAAAGGCTCAGCCTGACACTGATGAGCAATTAGCAAAACAATTTTTTGATAATAGAGAGTTCGATAAGTCGGCTATACTTTATGAAAAGCTATTTAGTAAGTCGGCTACACAAGATTATTTTGAAGGTTATCTTCAAAGCGTATTGGAATTGAAAGATTTTAAGACGGCAGAGAAATTCATCAAAAAACAAATTAAAAGAAGTCCAGAAAATATCATTCTTTTAGTTCACCTTGGAAATGTTTACAAATACACCGGAGCTGAAGAAAAGGCTAAAAAAGAGTATAACTCTGCTATCGAAAAGTTAACGCCAAATCAAAGTCTTGTTATTGATTTAAGTCAGACTTTTTTTAAATATAAAGAAACAGATTATGTGATTAAAACTTTGGTGACTGGAAAAAAGTTAATGCGAGGAATTTATCCGTTTAATATGGAGTTAGCTGAAGCATATAATGCTAAGGGTGATTATGTAAATATGTTTAAGGAGTATTTAGAGGTTTTGTTAATCAATGAAGCCTATTTTCAACAAATTCAAAGCATTTTGCAAAGTTATATTGGTGATGAATTTAAAGGGACTAAAGCTGATGAACTCCGTATACAATTACTGAAACAAATTCAACAGTTTCCAGATAGACCTGTTTATGCTGAATTTTTAATTTGGTTTTTTATTCAACAAAGAGATTTTGAATCGGCATTTGTTCAAGCCAAAGCCCTTGATAAGAGAAATCAACAGAACATAGGTAAAGTAATTAATTTAGCTCAAATTTGTATTTCAAACCAAGAGTATGATGTGGCCATTAAGTGTTTTGAATTTGAAGTTCAAAAAGGAAAATCAAACCCATATTATAGCTATGCTCGTTCTGAATTAGTAAATACTATTCAAAAGAAAATTACCGAAACAACCAACTTTACTAAAAAAGATTTAACTGAGCTTGAAGCCACCTATAACAGCGCCTTAAATGAAATGGGTTATAATAGTCAAAGTATTAGTTTAATAAGAGGTTTGGCACATTTAAAAGGATTTTATTTGAATGATCCCGAAAAAGCTATTGAATTATTACAAACGGCACTAAGTTTTACAAACGCTGAACCCAATTTGATAGCATCTTGCAAATTGGAGTTGGGTGATATTTATATTTTTACAGGAGAAATGTGGGAACCTGCCTTACTTTATGGTCAGGTTGATAAAGGATTTAAACATGATGCCATTGGTCAGGAGGCTAAATTTAGGAATGCCCGATTATCATTTTATAAAGGTGAATTTGAATGGGCACAAGCACAATTAGAAGTACTTAAAGGGGCTACAAGTAAGCTTATCGCTAATGATGCACTTGAATTGGCATTGCTTATAAGTGATAATACAGTTGATTCTAATTATGTTCCATTGGCTATGTTTTCACGTGCTGATTTATTGAGTTATCAAAATAAAGATAGTTTAGCCATTTTAACTTTAGACTCCATCAATAAGGAATTTCCCGGACATTCATTATCTGATGATATACTTTTTAAAAAGTATAAAATAGAATATAAAGCTGGAAAATATAAAGACGCAGCTGAAAAACTAGATTTAATAATACTCAATCATAGTGACGATATTTTGGGTGATGATGCCGTTTTTAAATTGGCCGAATTGTATGAAAAAAGCTTAAATGATCTTGATAAAGCTAAAAAGCTATATCAAGATATACTTATCAATTATCCTGGAAGTTTATACACTGTTGAAGCACGTAAAAGATATAGAAAAATGCGTGGTGATGATTTAAACTAATCTTTAATAATCGAAAAATGATTATCTATAATGTAACTATAAATATCGATAAAGATATTCATGAAGAATGGCTTCATTGGATGAAAAGTGTACATATTCCTGATGTGATGGCAACTGGTTGTTTTATGGAACACAAAATTTGTAAAATAATTGGAGATGAAGAAACAGGTATTAATTACGCCATTCAGTATTCGGCACAAGATATGGATGTATATGAACGTTATCGCAATCAATTTGCCCCTGCCTTGCAAAAAGAGGTAACCGATCGTTACCCCGGCAAGTTTGTTGCATTCAGAACCTTATTAGAAGTACTTTAATTCGTCACACATTGAACCATTACGTTAGAGCAAAAAAGCATTTAGGACAACATTTTTTAAAAGATGAAAACATTGCTTTAGACATAGTAGCCGCATTGCCTCAATACAACAGTTTTCATCATGTAATTGAAGTTGGACCTGGCATGGGTGTGCTTACAAAATATTTAATTACCTTACCTAACATTAATTTAAAAGTAGCCGAAATTGATTGGGATTCGGTAGCTTATCTAAAAACAAACTATCCTTCTTTAAGTGATAATATCATTGAAAAAGATTTCTTACAACTCGATTTAGCGTATTTGTTTGATGGGCCATTAGCTGTAATCGGCAATTATCCATATAATATCTCATCTCAAATTCTATTTAAAGCCCTTGAAAATAAACAGCAGGTTGATTGTGTGGTAGGCATGTTTCAAAAAGAGGTTGCCGAACGTATTGCTGCTCCAAAAGGTAGTAAAACATACGGAATTTTAAGTGTGCTGTGTCAAGCATTTTATACTGTAGAGTATCTTTTTACAGTGCATGAAAATGTGTTTGTTCCACCTCCTAAAGTAAAGTCTGCAGTAATACGTTTGTTAAGAAGAGAAACAATCGATATCAAATGTGATCATAGTTTGTTTTTTAAGGTTGTAAAAACAGCATTCAATCAACGAAGAAAAACACTGAGAAATGCTCTTAAACCTATATTAAATGGTGCAGCTATTGAATCTGAATTACTTGATAAAAGAGCCGAACAATTAGGCGTGGATGAATTTGTATTGTTAACCAATTTAATTAATGAAGTCATCCATTAATATTTCATTGTGACCAGAAAACTACTTCAAATAATAAATTACAACTTAAGACTAATTTTATGCTTACTAATTATTTCTTCTTTTGCATTTGGCCAAGAAAATAGAATTTCAAAAAAGAAAATAAGTTTTAGAAAAAAGCTGAGAGCTACAACCAAAACTCAAATTAACACTTTAAAAAATGGAGCCTTACTTGTATGTTTAAAAACCAGAAAGCCCAATATTGAGGCCTTAAGAAAAGTTGGTAGACATGCGCAAGCTGACAAATTAGAAAATAAGCAGATGCTGCTCAATAAAAATATTATGTTGGCATTTAAAGCTAAGTTTTCTTTTTGCCCAACTTATTTTTTCTTCAGCGACTACTTGATTTATGTGAAAGAAGGAAATTTTGAACAGGTTGTATTTTTGAAGGAAAACTTAAAACCCGATTCAAGCATAAAATTTGTATATCAATCATATATGGTTGCTGAGTTTGGTAAAATTCAACAAGATACTGCCAAGTATATTTCTCATTATACTTATGAACCTGATAAACACTTTAGTTTAACTCAAGTTAAGCATTATTATGGAGGCCCAAATATGGGATTCGATGCGTTAATTATCAGTAGTGACAAATTGATTCAATTAAGAAGACCCTTCCCATATTATGTCAGAACTAGAGATCCATTGCCAAGAAATAGAGTTGTTATTCATGCAGTAAAAAAAATGAATAAAAAATTAAATCGATTTTATTTGAAGAAAAATAGAGCACAATAACCATCTATTTAACTCAAATACATATCTAATTCAGCCTAAAATTATCAGATAAAAAATACAATGTTAAAATTACTTTCAATAAAGTTATATTGATTTGAAATAAGTAATAGCCCAAATTTGCTTCACTGTATTCCAGCTTAACTTCTTTCTTATCCGCCTAAACTTATGTATGCTTTATAAATTATAGGCATAATTTATAAAGCACATTGGTATTAAATGCAAAAAAGCCCTTTCAATTGAATGAGAGGGCTTTTTACTTTATCAAAGTTGAGGTTTATTTTTTCACTTCTACCATTTCATAACCTTCAATAATATCATCAACTTCTATATCATTAAATTTCTCAATATTTAATCCGCACTCGTAACCAGTGAGTACTTCACGAACATCGTCTTTAAATCGTTTCAATGAACCTAATTCGCCAGTGTGGATAACAATACCATTTCTAATCACACGTATTTTTGTATTTCTATTTACTTTACCATCTAACACCATGCAACCAGCAATGGTGCCCACTTTTGATATTTTGTAAACTTCACGGACTTGAATATTGCACACCACTTTTTCTTCATAGGTAGGTGCTAGCATACCTTCCATGGCGCTCTTCAATTCATTAATAGCATCGTAAATAATAGAGTAGAAACGCATATCAATTTGTTCTTGCTCAGCTAATTTACGGGCGTTGGCAGAAGGTCTTACTTGGAATCCAACGATAATTGCATTTGATGCTGATGCAAGCAATACATCAGATTCAGTTACTTGTCCAACTGATTTATGGATTACCTTAATTTGTATCTTATCTGTAGATAATTTCAATAATGAATCGGCAAGTGCTTCTATAGAACCATCCACGTCTCCTTTTACAATCACATTCAATTCTTTGAAATCACCAATAGCCAATCGTCTGCCAATCTCATCAAGCGTAATATGTTTTTGTGTTCTATAACCTTGCTCACGTTGTAATTGTAAGCGTTTTGAAGCTATTTCTCTTGCTTCTCTTTCATCATCCATTACTTTAAATTTATCACCTGCTTGTGCAGCGCCTGATAAACC
The DNA here is from genome assembly GCA_035439485.1 of Bacteroidia bacterium. GTDB lineage: Bacteria > Bacteroidota > Bacteroidia > UBA4408 > UBA4408 > CAIKXD01. The sequence goes on along the minus strand of DAORKI010000031.1, from coordinate 26,872 downwards.
TAAAAGTAGGGCAGGAGTTGATGGCCCCGCCTGTTTAATATTAACACCTCTTTCGTTGTTCAATGCTTTAACTCTTCCGCTATAACATCCAGCTAAAACAATATCTCCAACTTTAAGTGTGCCTTTTTGAACTAATACAGTTGAAATATATCCCCTTCCTTTATCTAAAGAAGACTCAATAATGGTACCAACAGCATTTCTATTTGGATTGGCTTTTAGTTCTAATAAGTCGGCTTCTAAACAAACTTTCTCCAATAAAACATCAATATTTGTTCCTTTCTTAGCTGAAATTTCTTGGCATTGGAATTTACCACCCCATTCTTCTACAAGAATATTCATGGTTGCTAGTTCTTCCCTAATTTTATCAGGATTAGCGCCTGGTTTATCAATTTTATTGATAGCAATAATAATAGGTACACCTGCAGCTTGAGCGTGGTTAATTGCTTCTTTTGTTTGTGGCATTACATTGTCATCAGCTGCCACTACGATAATTACTATATCGGTAACTTGGGCACCACGTGCACGCATTGCTGTAAAAGCCTCATGACCTGGTGTATCTAAAAAGGCAATCCTTCTTCCATTATCCAAAGAAACACTATAAGCGCCAATATGTTGTGTTATACCTCCAGCTTCACCAGCTATAACATTGGCTTTTCGGATATAATCTAATAATGAGGTCTTACCATGATCCACATGTCCCATTACAGTAACAATGGGGGCTCTTGGCAATAAATCCTCAGTTTTATCATCTTCTTCTTCGGCTGCAACTGTAGTTTCAGCTGAAACAAATTCAACAGTATAACCGTATTCTTCGGCAACTATATTAATAATTTCAGCACTCAGACGTTGATTGATTGAAACAAACATACCTAAACTCATACAAGTGCTGATAATGTTGTTAACTGGCGTATTCATCATACTAGCCAATTCATTAGCAGAAACAAATTCAGTAACTTTAAGCACTTTTTTATCTGCTTCAAGCGCTTCTAAATTGTCCTGATGTTGTTGACTTACTGAATCTCTTTTTTGTCTTCTATATTTAGAAGCAGCTGATTTCCCTGCACCGCTAAGTCTAGCAAGTGTTTCCTTAACTTGATTGTCAATTTCTTCCTGTGTGAGTTCGGCTTTAACAATATGTTGTTTTCTGTTATCACCTTGTCCTGGTCTTCTATCCTTATTAAATTGTGGTCTTTGTGGTTGATTACTATTACTTGTTGTATTATCACTAACCGGTTTCTTAGGTTCATTTGCAGTAAATTCAGTAGTATTTACAGCTCCTTTTGTAATACGTTTTCTTTTCTTTTTTGAGTTTTTATCAAAACCTGTGCTTGATGCAACTGGTTTCTTTTTATCTTCTTTGATTGGTAATTCAATTTTTCCTAAAATAGTTGGGCCATCGAGTTTACCATATTGGGTAACATGAATATTTTCGGTTTCATCTACTTTAATTTCTTCTGTAGCAGGTGTTTCAACTACATGGTCTACAGTAATTTTACTTTCTACAACTTCTTCAATTGGTTCAGGAAGAGGTTTCTCAACTGTTTTGCTTTTCTTACCTTTGGTTTTAGCTGTTTGATTTGCAGATTTAATAGCAGCTTCTTCTTCTTTCTTCTTCAGAGCCTCTGCTTTTTTTTCCGCTGCAGTTTTTTTCTCAGGTTTAGTTTTTTGATTTAAAGCACTTAAATCAACCTTTCCAACAACTTTAGGATTATTGAGAATACCATCTGCCTTTGCTTTAATTACCTCACTTTCGTCAGATTTTAATTCAGCATCGGTTGAAGGTGTTTTAGGTTCAATTTTTTCTGCTGAAGGTGCAGCAGGGGGTTCTATTTCTTCTTTTTTGGCACGCGAAGGAGCTGAAAGTGTAGTGTTCTTTATTAAAATTTCAGGTTGCTCTTTTACCTCTTCTTTAATAGGTTCAACAGGTTTTTCCTCAATTACTACATTTTCTTTCCTTTGTCTACTGCTTAATCCTAATGCCTTTGATTCCTCTTTAACAGACTTATCTTTTGCGAATTCTTTTTCTAATATTTGGACAATATCTAAAGATAATTTTGTATTAGGGTTATGATCAATTTTAATACCCTTCTTTTCAGCTTCTTCAATTAAAGTGCTGATTCCTACGTTTAACTCACGTGCTAATTTACTTAATCTTATTGTATCTGGTGTTTCCGACATGTTTTATTTTGATGCTTCTTTAACTTTGTGCTTTATATTGTTTAATTTAATTTGAAAAACTCTGTTTGGAACAGTGGTTAAATAAGATTATTTATTGAAGACGTTACATATTTATAGGTTAAATGACTAAATAAATTACTGCAAAATACATTAATCTTTTGGATTATTCAAATTCAGCTTTTAAAATGTTTTTAACATCATTAATTGTTTCCTCTTCTAAATCAGTTCTTTTTACTAATTCATCAACACTTAATTCTAAAACTGATTTTGCAGTATCACAGCCAATTGCTTTTAATTCATCAATAATCCATGATTCAATTTCATCTGAAAATTCTTCTAAATCAACGTCCTCTTGATCAACATCTGAGTCGCGATAAACGTCAATATCATACCCTGTAAGTTTACCTGCCAATTTAATATTATGACCACCTTTTCCGATGGCAAGAGAAACTTGATCAGGTTTAAGAAAAACTTCTGCACGTTTGTTCTCCTCATCAAGCTTGATACTTGTAATTTTTGCTGGGCTTAAGGCACGCGTAATGTATAACTGTGTGTTATTTGTGAAGTTAATTACATCTATATTTTCATTTTTTAACTCACGAACTATTCCATGAATTCTTGAACCTTTCATACCAACACAAGCTCCAACTGGGTCAATTCTGTCATCATAACTTTCAACCGCAACTTTTGAACGCTCACCTGGCTCACGTACAATTTTTTTAATGGTAATTAAACCATCAAATACTTCAGGAACCTCAAGTTCAAATAAACGCTCCAAAAACATTGGAGAAGTTCTTGATAATACAATTACAGGTGAATTGTTTTTCATTTCTACTCGCGCCACAACAGCACGTACATTGTCTCCTTTTTTGTAAAAATCTGAAGGAATTTGTTCAGTTTTAGGTAGTACCAATTCATTCCCTTCATCATCAAGAATAAGGATTTCACGTTTCCAAACTTGGTAAACCTCTCCAGTGATAATTTCGCCTACTCTTTCTTTATATTTTCTGAAAATACCATCTTTTTCAAGTTCCATAATTCTAGAAGCTAAATTTTGTCGAAGTGCTAATACTGCTCTTCTTCCAAAATCGTTCATGTTAACTGGTTCAGTAATTTCTTCGCCTAATTCAAAGTCTTTATCAACTTTATGAGCATCTGACAAACTAATATGCCTGTTTTCATCATAGTCAAAACTATCTTCAGCAAATTCATCATCAACAATTTCTCTATTTCTCCAAAGTTCCAAATCTCCTTTATCAATATTAATAATGATATCGAAGTTTTCATCTGTACCATAGCGTTTGATAATCATTGCTCTGAAAATATCTTCCAGTATGCTCATCATTGTTGGTCTATCAATGTTTTTAAATTCTTTAAACTCTGAGAAAGAGTCAATTAAATTAATTTTATTCATTACAATTATTTAAAGGAAATTATTACTCTTATTTCTTTGATGTTGTTTATATCTATATTAACTGGCACAACCAGTTTATTTTTACTTTTTACTTCAGGTTCAATTTCGATAATATCGGTATGTATATTCGATAATTTACCTGTGATAATTTTGTCGTCTTTTGATAACACCCTCACTTTTCTCCCTAAATTTTTCTGATATTGTTGTAAAACCTTAAATGGAGCATCTGCACCTGGTGATGAAACTGATAACTCAAAATCTTCTTTTTCACGATCTAGGTTACCTTCAATATGGCGACTTAAATCTACACAATCAGAAATGTTTAAACCACTTATTTTGTCAATCAGTATCACAATTTTATTACCTGGTTTTATTGCAATATCAACAAGAAAAATGTCTTCATCTTTTTGCCATTGCTCAAACAATTTTTTTATTTGTGAATTAGTAATCATAAGTCAATAAAAAAGGGGCTTTATTTAGGCCCCTCGTTATCATTTCTATTTTGCGGGTGCAAATGTAAGCAATTATTATGAATTTTTGCTAAATCATTTAAAAAAGATTTTTTTTTCAATAAAATTTCGCGTTTTGAATTATAGTTAGTATCTTGCACGCTATAAAAGTGCAAAAAGAGTAGATTAACTATAAAATTTGTTTTATGATACACAATAGAAATTATGTTCTAACAGCATTAAAATGCAAACTACTGGCATTTATGTCAGGAATGCTGTTTGCCAATTATCAATTGTTTGCTCAAACTGATAGTAATGCTACCACCTCTGCTGACACCACAATCAATACAACCACCAAAACAATATTTCAAGAGGCTAGCAAATCTGTAGGCTCAAAGGATACCTTAACAGGTATTATTATGATAATATTAGTTTTAGCAGTTGTTGTAATTGCTCTTTATTTGAGCTTTAGATCCCCAAGCAATGCCAATAAAAGAAAGAAGGTAATTGAAAGACAACAAAAAAGAGGCCACCAAGCGTCTTAATTAACTGTTTTTTAACTGATTACATCACTTTTTTTAGCTATTAATTAATTTTCATAAAAACTAAAAAAGGATTTTAAGTAATTTATTGCTTACAGTTGCATGAATCTTTCTCTTCTGTAATTTCTTGCAAAACAGCAAACTCATCACAAACGGAGCATTTTAAAATTTTAATTTTACTGGAAGTTTGTTTAAAACTTAGATGATAAATTGGACAAGGTTTTTGATTAACTTGGCTCAAGCTAAAATCTAATTCGGCATCTTTCCACATTTTACGCAAATTTGAGGTGTCAATATTATTACATTCAACTTGACATTTTGCTTTTGAAGTCAATTGTAGGGGAAGGTGTAATAGTTTTTCTTTTATAACATCTTTAGGCATTTTATATATATTTTTATCCTTTAGCACCCAAAAATACATCATTACCGAGCCTAGCACCACACCAATTAAAAATAGTCGTAATCTTCTTGAAAAATCCATAAAAAAATTAAAATGCTGCCATTAATAAATCAATATCCTTATATGGTAATTTAAAGGTTTCACCTAAAAACTGATTTGTTAAAATACCATTGTATATGTACACTCCATGCCTAACTCCGCTATTGCTTCTGAGCAAACTCTCAATACCTCCTTCATCACCAATATTTACTAAAATAGGAGTTAAAACATTACTAAGAGCATAAGAAGCAGTGCGCGAAACCCTTGATGGAATATTTGGAACGCAGTAATGAATAACCCCATGTGTACGATAAACCGGGTTAGTATGATTGGTAACCCTTGATGTTTCAAAACAACCTCCTTGATCAATGCTAATATCAATCATTACAGAGCCATATTTCATCTCACTCACCATTTCTTCAGTTACAACACAAGGTGTACGACCCTTAGGGGCTCTAATGGCACCAATAACAACATCAGCTGTTTTTAAAGCTTTTGCCAACACTTTTGGTTGTAAAACAGAGGTAAAAACTCGAGTAGCAAGGTCACTTTGTAAACGTCTTAATCTATAAACTGAATTGTCAAAAATTTTAACCATTGCTCCTAGACCGAGTGCTGCGCGAGTTGCAAATTCACCTACAGTTCCTGCTCCAAGAATTACAACATCGGTTGGAGAAGTTCCTGTAATACCGCCAAACATACTGCCGTTTCCATGGTTAATATTACTCAAATATTCAGCTGCAATTAAAATTGAGGTATTACCCGCAATTTCACTCATTGAACGAATAATTGGAAAAATTCCATCTTCATCCTTTATGTAATCATATGCTATTGCAGTAACCTTTTTATTCATTAATTGTTTCACATAATCATCGCTTTGAACAGTCATTTGCAATGCCGAAAACAATGTTTGTTTACGTTGAAGCATTTCAATTTCTTCTGCTGAAGGTGGGGCTACCTTTAAAATAATGTCAGCTTCATAAACTTCTTTTGATGAATAAACAATTCTAGCTCCTGCTTCACTATAATCTTTGTCATCAAAATTAGCTGCTTTTCCAGCATTGGTTTCTATAACTACTTGATGTCCATTGCTAACTAGCAAAGCTACAGCTTCGGGAACTAAACATATTCTGTTTTCCTGAAAGTAAGTTTCTTTAGGCACACCAATAAATAGAGCACCCTTTTTTGGTTGTACCTCTAACATTTCTTCCTGAGGCATTAAGCCACCTTTTTTTTGCAGTGAAATGAGCACTTCCTTGGATGTAATCATAGAACTTAAAATTGATTAAACTTTATTGTACAAAATTAATTTATTTTCATTCTAATTTAAAAAAGAAATCAGTCATTTACTATATTTCTTCAACAATGTAATTTCTTGTCGCATCATTGACGGTTATTTTAACTTTTAAATAGTGAAGTGGCAATATTTCAGTTATTTTGTCAGCCCACTCAATAAGACAAAGATTTCCTGAACTTAAATATTCTTCAATTCCAATATCAAAAGCTTCATCAATATGATTGATTCGATAAAAATCAAAATGATAAATTTTTTTCTTATCCTCTGTTGCATACTCATTTACAAGCCCATAGGTTGGGCTTGTTATATTATCAGTCACTTTCAAAAAAGCACAAATTCCTTTAATTAAGGTAGTTTTTCCACTGCCCATTTGCCCTTCAAAAACAATAACTGTGTTTTTTCCAAGTTGCTTAAAGATTTGAGCAATAACAATATTACTTTTTGCAAACGAAATATGATTTAAGCTGGAATTCATGCAACAAAGATGCATTCATTTTTAGAAGTTCAATAAAATAATTGGGTAATTAATTAACTTTACCACCTTAAAAACCTGAAGCATTTTATGGCTAAAAGAAAAAAGATATCTTTTATTGATCGCCAAAGAAGTAAAAAATCTTTTCTACCACCTGGTACAGTTGAAGCAGATGCCTCACTGCAAGCGGAAAAAGTGGTAATCACAATTTTGCAATATAATGAAAGCGCAATTCAGGAATTTGTAGTTACTAATATCAATGATTTAAAAGATTTAACCACCAATAATTATGTTACATGGATGAATGTTGACGGCATTCATGATGCTACAATAATTGAAAAAATTGGGAGTATGTACGAAATACACCCATTAACACTAGAAGATGTTTCAAACACGGACCAGCGTCCTAAATTTGAAGATTATGAGAACTATGTGGTAGTAATGATGAAAATGCTTTATTATGATACTGAATTGCATAACGAACAGTTATCCATTGTCCTGAAAAATAATTTGGTTATTACGTTTCAGGAAAGTCAGGGAGGTGATGCCTTTTTTCCAATACGAAAACGATTAAAAGAAGCTAAAGGGAGAGTACGTAAATTTGGTGCCGACTATTTATACTATGCCTTAATTGATGCTGTGGTTGATTCTTATTTTAATATTCTCGAAGTCATTGGGGATAAAATAGAATTAATTGATGAGCAATTGATTTCAGATCCAACTCCAGATGCCTTAAATATTTTGCATGCAATGAAACGTGAAATGATATTTTTGAGAAAGTCTGTTTGGCCTGTTCGTGATATGGTTAATAGTTTAGAAAGAAGTGAAACAACACTCATACAGCCCACTACTGATATTTATTTGCGTGATGTTCATGACCATGTAGTGCGCGTAATTGAAACCGTAGAAAATTATCGTGATCTGATTAATGGGATGATGGATATATATTTGTCGAGCCTCAGTAACAGAATGAATGAAGTAATGAAAGTACTCACTATTATTTCAACCTTGTTTATACCTGTTACTTTTATAGTTGGCGTATATGGGATGAATTTTGAATATATGCCTGAGTTGCGCTCACCTTATGGTTATGGCGCTACATGGATTGTAATGCTTATCATCATGTTTAGTTTGCTTTATTATTTTAGAAGAAAAAAGTGGTTCTAAGATTTATTATTTTAACGAATAAAAATGAAGAAGTACATTATTAATAACGCCAAAATAATTAACGAAGGAAAAATTTCCCTTGCATCAATTTGCATTGAACATGGCTTCATATCTAAAATTGAAAGCAATCCAATTTTTAAAGAAGGTTATACTATCATTGATGCTACAGGTTTGTTTATGATGCCTGGCTTAATTGATGATCAAGTTCATTTTAGAGAGCCTGGTTTAACGCATAAAGGAAATATTTATTCTGAGTCTAAGGCTGCTGTGGCTGGAGGAATTACTTCTTTTATGGAAATGCCTAATACAGTGCCTAGTGCTGTTACCATTGAGTTGTTAGAGGAAAAATATAATATTGGGAAAGCAAGCTCATTAGCCAATTATTCATTTTTTATGGGCACCACGAATGATAATTTGCATGAATTGTTACGGATAAATCCTCTTGAAGTTTGCGGTGTAAAAATATTTATGGGTTCCTCAACTGGCAACATGATAGTTGATAATCCTCTTTCATTAGAAAATATTTTTAAAGAAGTTAAAATACTTATTGCCACCCATTGCGAAGATGATCCAATGATTAAACAAAACCAACAAAAGTTTATTGAAATGTATGGCGATTCTTTAGATGCTTCAAGTCATTATTTAATTAGAAGCGAAGAAGCATGTTACAAATCATCTTCCTTTGCTGTAGCATTAGCTAAAAAGTACAATTCGCGCTTGCATATATTGCATATCAGTACAGCAAAAGAATTAAGTTTATTTGAAAATAAAATTCCATCAAAAGAAAAGCGTATAACTGCTGAAGCCTGTATTCACCATTTATGGTTTAGCAATAAAGACTATGCTACAAGAGGTAATTTTATAAAATGGAATCCTGCCATAAAAACTTTACATGATAAGGACGCAATTCTTGAAGCTGTGATTGATAATAGAATAGATGTAATTGCTACAGACCATGCTCCACATACTTTAGAGGAAAAAAGTAAAAACTATTTGGAAGCTCCATCTGGTGGACCCTTGGTGCAACATGCGTTGGTAGCATTGTTGGAAATGTATCATCAAAATAAAATTACTTTAGAAAAGATTGTTGAGAAAACGAGCCATACAGTAGCAGATTTATTTCAAATTGAAAAAAGAGGATATATACGAGAAGGTTATTATGCGGACTTAGTTTTGATTGATTTAAATCATCCTTGGCAAGTAGATAAAAGCAATATATTATATCATTGTGCTTGGAGTCCTTTTGAGGGAAATACCTTTCAATCAAAAGTGATAAAAACCTTTGTGAATGGACATTTGGCTTATGATTTTGGTAAGTTTGATGAATCCCAAAAGGGGATGAGGTTGAGGTTTAATAGGTAGAACAATTTTGTTACTACATCAGCCTCAGAAAGAACATAATTTAAGTAGTACAGAACGGATTCCATTGATAATCATTTTGCCGATTGATACTAGTCAACTTTTAAAGTTTTACAAACTTTTCTCTGGTAATATACCCTTGTTTATTTATAAAATTAATCACATAAAATCCGCTTGGGATTGTGGTAATATCTATTTGAATTTGCTCTTGATTACTTATGCTGTTTTGCATTAAGGTATTGCCTTTTATATCTGTTATGCTGTATTGCTGTTGTGGTGCATTTAATTTGATAGTTAAAACACTGGAGGCTGGGTTGGGAAAAACTTCCACTTGCGCCATAGCCTCATTTTCTTTAAGTGATAAGGTGCTGTCTAAGTCAATTAAGGAAACATCATCGATGTAATAGTAGGTTCCACTACCCTGGGTTCCTGTTGGTTGGATTTTTAGTGTGTCTGGTGGATTGAAATTGTTGTTATTAAAATTACCAATAATAATAAATTTTTCGTTTCCTTGTGCCAAATAAATCCCTGTAAACTGCATCCATAATGAGGTATCTGAAAAAAAATTACCCGAAGAATTTATTATTTGAGGTATTAATGGTATCGAGTTGAAGGTCGAAAAAAAGAGTGAATCACTATCAAAGTGTACACCAAAATCTGCATTTGAATAATCAGAAACCTCTGCTAGGCTTATGTAGCAAGAGAATAAATAATGATGATTTATTAGAAGTGGCATATTAACTTCCATTTGTATATATTCTTTTTGATTAGATTGATATTCCCATGTAGCAATTCCAATATAAGCATTTCCGCTTTTAGGGTATTGATTACCCTTTAAATTTAATGGGATTGAGAAAAACTGTTGAAATGAAGAGTCACATGAATTAAAATAATCAGGAGTATACAAACTTGGATTAGATACATTTGGTATTAACCCATTGAAAATTCCACCTGCAATATAAGGCGGGCAAATCAAGTGGTCTTCAAAGCTTCCGTTAATAATCAAATTATTTTGTGCATAGCTACTGGCTATGCACAAAATAATTAAAATAAAATTAATGATTCTTTTCATCCAATTATTTGTTAATGACTAGTTTTATAATTGTAATTCGATTTTCAGTTTTTAATTTAACTAAATATAAACCATTGGTTAAAAAGGAGACATCAATCTGTTCGGCAATTAAATTTTGATTTAATTGTTGTAACAAAACTATTTTACCATTTATTTCTTCTATAGAAATATTACTAAATTCGCCATTATTCCTAACCTTAATTAAGTTTTTAGCAGGGTTAGGTGTCACATAATTATCCTCTTCGCTCACTTTTACAATATTATTACTTATTTTGAGTTCACTTTGCCTATTGCTTAGAGCATTAGGATAAACTTTTTCACACTCATGCATATATTCTTGTCTTAAGGGATCTAAACCTCTTAACAAAGCTCTTGCTGTATATACGGCAGGGCCTTTTTTTGTCAGCATCAGCATAGCCAGAATTAAAGAATGTACAGCATGGATGCTCTTGATACTCATTTTGCCAATTGATGCTATTCATCCTTTACATTTTTACAAACTTTTCTCTGATAATGTAGCCTTGTTTATTTATAAAGCTAATAACATAAAATCCGCTGGGGAGGGCGTTGATATCTATTTGTAATTGCTCTGGCTTACTTATGCTGTTTTGCATTAATGTATTGCCTTTTATATCTGTTATGCTGTATTGCTGGTAGGGCTTATTGCATTTGATATTTAAAACACGCGTTGCAGGATTGGGGAAAACTTCCACCTTTGCCATAGCCTCATTTTCATTTACAGCTAAGGTGCTATCTAAATCAATTAAAGAAACATCATCTATGTAGTAGTATGTGCCGTTTGGATAAACCCCATTGCCATAATATTGTAAAAGTGTATCTACATTTTCTGGCATTGCATTAAAATTACCCAATATTACATATTGCTCACCTCCTTGTGCTAAAAAAGTACCTGTAAATGGCAACCAATTTAAGGTATCAGCAAAATAATTACCAGTAGGGTTATTAATTTGAGGCACAAAGGGTAAAATATCTATAGCAGGCATTGATACAGAATCTAAACTAAAATAAGCTCCAAAATTAGAAACTGCATGGCTAAATTTTTCTGCTCTATTTAAATAACATTCAAAAACATAATTATGGCCAGTTTTTAAAGGTTCTGCTAACTTTAATTGAATGTATTCTCTTTGAGTACTATTTTTTTCCCACACAGCTATTCCACAGTATGCAATTCCTGTTCGTGCAAATTGATAACCTCTTGCATTTGAAGGTATTCCAAATCCACCGGAGGGTAGTATGTTATAACAAATGTTATAATAATCAGGCGAATAACTTCCAGGATTTGAAACGTTTTCTAATAACCCGTTGTTAATATGGTACATATTAGTCGGACAAATAATAGTTTGCTCAAAACTTCCATTTAATACCAAATTAGTTTGAGCCTTAACATAGTTAAGACTCAAACTTAGAATTAATATTTTCAAAATACTATTCATGATTATTTATTGATTATTAACTTTAATCTTTCTGTTTTAGATTCAGCAATCAAACTAACAATGTAAATGCCATTAGACAACATTGAAAAATCAAATGTTTCAGAGTTTTCATTTGTATTTAGTGCACTTTCAAATACAACCCTTCCATTCATTTCTGAAATCTGAATTAAATTAAAATCTCCTTTATGAACAATAGTAACAAAAGAATTAGCCGGATTAGGGGTTATACTATAGCTCGTCTCAATATTTGCAATGCTATTTGATTTTTGATTTTCAGTTTCCCTATTGCTTATAGAAATAGGAAATACCTTTTCGCAATCATGCATATACTCTTGTCTTTGGTTATCTATTCCTCTTAATAAAGCTCTTGAAGTATAAACGGCAGGGCCTTTTTTGTCTGCATCAGAATAGCCAGAATTATAGAATTTACAGAATGGATGCTCTTGATTCTCATTTTGCCAATTGATGCTGTACATCATTTATAGTTTTACAAACTTTTCTCTGGTGATGTAGCCCTGTTTATTTAAAAAGCTAATAACATAAAATCCGCTGGGGAGGGCGTTGATATCTATTTGTAATTGCTCTTGTTTGTTTATGGAATTTTGAACTAATTGATTGCCTTTAATATCTGTTATGCTGTATTGCTGTTGTGGTGCATTTAATTTGATAGTTAAAACATTTGAGGCAGGATTTGGAAATAGCTCCACTTGCGCCATGGCCTCATTTTCTTTAAGTGATAAGGTACTGTCTAAATCAATTAAGGAAACATCATCGATGTAGTAAAATGAACCTTCTCCCATTGTACCAAAATTTTGAATTCTAATAGTGTCAGGAGCTACTGATGCTTCCTTAAAGTTTCCTATTATTAAATACTTTTCATCACCCAATGCTGTATATTGCCCACTAAATTCTTGCCAAGTTGAAGTGTCACTATAAAAATTGCCAGATGCATTTATGATTTGAGGTGTTAATGGTATTACATTCTGATTATTAAACTTTAATGAGTCTTGATTAAAATGAATTCCAAAATCTGCATTGGCATGAGTTGATACTAAATCAGCCAAGCTCAAAAAGCATGAAAACTTATAATTATGACCTTGTTTTAATGTGTCTTTTAACCTAAGCTGCAAGTATTCTCTTAATGAACTCATTGTATTATCCCATGTTGAAATACCAGCATATGCAACACCACTTCTTGCATATTGGGAACCTCTGATATTATCTGGTACATTGAACCATTGATTGCTGGTTGGTAAAGTATCACACACATTAAAATAATCTGGAGATAATGTATTGGGATTGGAAAAACATGGTACACGTCCTAAATCATAAATTTGAGTGCTTTGCAAAGGTTCAGGACATCCAACATATTGTTCAAAATCGCCATTACAAACTAAATTATTTTGAGCCTTAACCAAGTTAAGGCTCAAAATAAAAATTAATATTAAAATAATTCTATTCATGATTATTTATTGATAATTAATTTTGTTCTTACTGTTTTAAAATCAGATACTAAAGTTATCATGTAAATACCATTTGACAAATGCGACAATTCAAATGTATGAGAGTTTTCATTCGTATTTAACACACTTTCAAAAACAATCTTTCCACTCATTTCTGAAATTTGAATTAATTTGAAATCGCCTTTTTGTGTTAAAGTAATAACAGATTTTGCTGGATTTGGATTTATCCCAAAATCAACCTCATCATTTGCAATGTTATTTAATGCTTGGCTTTCACTTTCTCTATTAGATGAACTTGTTGGATACACTTTCTCACATTCATGCATATACTCTTGTCTTTGGTAATCAATACCTCTTAACAGAGCTCTTGCGGTATAAACGGCTGGGCCTTCTTCAAAGGGACACATTGCAGCAATATTTCTGAGTTCTACTAATTCTTCATAATCGAGCTTCCCATTTTTTATACGTAACATATTAATTTCGTTTATCATTTTTAAAAGCTGTTCCACATTGGAATTGGTGCCAACAGCACTATTGGCGGCTCGCAAGGAATCAATATCTTCAACAATGGTGTCTGAAAGCATTTTATTGATAGTGTTGAGTTTTCCTAATGCAGCACTGTCCACACTGTCTTTAAACATCACCAAATCAAAGTTTTGAATTGCTGAAGGTTCTTGTGCTTCCAAACGATTGTAGGCACTTGCTTTTATCCACCATGCTTGAGATGCAGTGTAACTGCTGCTTTCTGCTGTATTAATTTGTTGTAGCAATTGTGTTTCATTAATAGGCTCATTGATGGGTGAAATAATTACCACAGTAGTGTCAATGCTATCTCTATACAAGGAACAATTATCGAATTGATTATTTCCAACAGCTCCCCAATTTATAGGTAGAGAACTACCTCCACTATTCGTATTAATAGTTGGTTGCCAAGGATAACCTGTTAAAGTGAAGAAAGGAGATTGTGAACCATCAGCATAGTAAGCAAATGTATGTGCATAATCGGGGTTGCCCATGCTGCCTATCCATTGGTTGGCAAAGCTCTCGTTATTGGCTGGAAAACCTTGCCCGCCAATTTTAGCCTGATTTGCCAATACCACTCCCCAAAAGTCTTTTAGAAATATATTTGAATGTAGTTGAGCATTTGCAATAGCTGAACCAGCAAAAAATGCTCCGCTGCCTGTTTTAACAGTGTAGTTACATAAAATTTTGGCCTGTGTCCCTTGGTCATTCCTAATACCATCTACAAAATACTCATCGCGGTTATTTCCAAATATGGTATTGCCTATAATATCGGCCCTATAATTTTCAAACAATCTTATGCCATGTGAGTACAGACCCCATGGTGTTGGTTGAATATTGATATTGTTGCTCATTATTCTTGGGCCTCTTAATCTTGTGGTGGTTATACCATATTGGTAATTGTTTATTGTGTTTCTATTAATTTGAATTGAATAGGCGGGCATACTGCTACTAGAGGGAATTAACTCATCAACACCAATGCCTGTTCTAAAAAGCTTATTGTAGGAATTATTTATTGTATTACCATGAATGCCTATTACCGATTCATAATTATTTAAACTGTAAATGCCAACCCATCCAACGTTATCAATGGTGTTTAAAAATATTCTAAAATCTCTTTTATTGTTTTCTGAAAATACAATTCCAAAATTCATCATATCTGTAATTATATTATTTAGGTATTTTCCATTATAACCTTTAAAAGCACTAATTGCAATAACTCCGTTTAAAAAGGTATTATCTGTTATTTCAGAATTATAATTGCCAAAATTATTATTTTCTAAATGTATATTAATACCTTTAGGAGTGCTAAAATTATAGGTATTAATTGAATTGTCATCAATATTTTTAAAATTATTAAATTTTGCAGTTAAATTTGTATTTATAATAAACAAACCAAAGTCGTGATTGTAAAACTCATTGCCATTGCTGTTTGTGGTGCCTATGAACAATGGATTAACACTTAAGGCAGATAAAGCAATAGCACTTCTAAGCCCCAGCATAGGTGGTCTTAAACCAAAAGTACTAAAGGTACTTGGCATTTGGGAGTCGTTGCAATCAAAAGTACAATTAGAAATATTAGCAATTTGGTTGATTAAAGGAGTTCCAATTGCAGCCACATCAACATAGTTTTTATTAAAGATAGAATTCGACAATAAATAAACACCATTGCTCCTTATTGTAATAGCAGTATCAGCATCCTCAATCACAGAATTACCACTAATGTTAACGGTTCCATTTTGATTTACTTTAATACCGTGCCACATCGCGCAACAGCCGTGCAAGTAACTATTGATAATATTTAATTGACAATTTGGGAATATGACAAATTTTGTATTTGGCCCACAAACCAAGTCAATATTAGAAATGGTGAAGTTCGGAATGTTAACAAATACGGTTCCGTCAATAGCATATATTGTATTAGTATTTAGTGCATTTCCTAGATTATTTGCATAAATAGAAGTATTAATAGTGTTTGGCAAAATTGCACTAATACAAGCTTGTGTATTAATATTTACATTTATAGTATCATAATCTATAAAGGTGTATCCAAACTGATCAGTATATGTAACTGTTAAAATATAGCTTGTATTTAAAACTGGTAAAGCCAAAGGATTAGCTGCGTTTGGATCACTTAAACCAGCACTTGGAGACCATGAATAACTTAAATTAGGATTTATACAATCTGGCCCAATTAACATTGGTGTACAATCTAAAATTGTAATATCTGGCCCAGCATTAGCAAAACAATTACAAGGTGGCACTGTTACCGTTACAGTATCATAGTCTATGGCAGTGTTTCCGTTTATTAATTGATATATTACTTGTACTATATATTGGGTTGTTTGTGTTGGCATAACAGATGGCTGCGCATCCGTGGAGGCACTTAATCCAATTGATGGTGTCCAAAGATATGCCGCTCCAGGTATCATACAAGAACCGATTTGAGCTGGTGTACAATGGCTTATTGTAACATCTGGTCCAGCATCTGCTAAGCGGTAAAGTTCTATATCGTCTGCAAAATAATAGGCATAAGGTCTATTACTACTAGGGTTAATTTCTAAAACTGTTGTATTCATATTTCCACCTGTAGAATTTGTATTGTTGCCAATAATTATTCTATTTTCTGTACCGTTGCTTACAAATGTGTTCTCTAACTGAATCCATACATTTGGTGTGGTTAACATTGGTGATGATAATTGGGGAGTGCCTAATTGGCTATTGCCCGGGCTGCTTACCCTTATGTTCATATTATTTGAGGTGTATTGAGTACCAGGTGCTAACGCAACCTTGGCTCTTACTAAATATTCTTTTGAATTTGTCAGAATTGGTATATCTTGTCTTAATTTCTCTTTGACATTTGCATCCCAACCACCATTTTGAAATAGTGCAGTTACAACACCAACATATGCATTGTTGGGACTTGTAATGTTTGATATGGGAGGATTTGCAATGGTGCCAAACCAAGTTGAATTTGGTATGTTTGTATTCGTGCATGAGTTATTAAATGTTAGCCAATCAGGAGTGTGGTTTACCTGTATCCAATTATTCAAAAAGCCAGCTATACCCTGACAGGTAATTGTTCCAGTTGTATCTTCAAAGCTTGGATTGGCTACAATATTTGGACAAAACATACTCGGTATTGCAGGCCATGTAATATTGGAGTAGCTTGCATTTTTTATGGAAAGCCCCAAATTGTATGGAGTGCTGCAAACTGGGCAGTTTATTGTATCAATATTTTCAATTCTTATTATAATATTGTCTGATGTTTGATTTGCTAGCTCAAAGATCATATTATTGGTACCATGGACTACTGTAGTGTCGAAAATAAGAACATTGTTTGCACAATTTCCTTTTAAAATTTGAATATTGTATATCTTACCTAAATTTGGAAGGTTCAAAGATTTATAAAAATCCAATGTTATAAAGGCAGAGTCATTTTGAAAATTATAATAATTAATTGAATGATTAATAACTATACCTGTATCCTCAAGGTTAATAATATTCTGGATAGAAATTGCATTAATACAACTAGCGCCAGTTTGAGCCTTTAAACTGCTATTGCATAGTAATGTAAAAGCCACAAAAATTATTGGTAAATTGAATTGCTTTTTCATAAATTACATTTTTTAAGATTTAATCAATTTAAAATTGGTTTCAAACATGTGGAGAGTTTATCCCTTTTGAGGTGGCGCAATTGCCTTAGCATTGAAACCTTTTGATGCATAGACTTTGCTGATTTTGTTTCTTACAGATTTATATTTTAGTTTTAGATTAGCAT
Source organism: Bacteroidia bacterium (assembly GCA_035439485.1). Taxonomy (GTDB): domain Bacteria; phylum Bacteroidota; class Bacteroidia; order UBA4408; family UBA4408; genus CAIKXD01. Next base: position 9,263 of record DAORKI010000031.1, on the reverse strand, counting down.
TGATTTTTCAGACTTATTTTATAGGGTTAAACTTTTATTTCAACTTGTTGTTTTTTGCTCCAACAAATTGTATTTTTTGTAATTCCCCTTTCAAATTGTTTCAAAGTTATCACTTAAAATTCGAATATATACCCCGTATTTTTACTGGTTTTTTACGGGGTTTTTACGGGGTTTTTACGGGGGTATAATTGTTAAAATTAGAACTTTAAAACAAGGGAGGTAAATTCGTTAGATGAAAAGTAGAATAGAAAATTTCATTTAACCTGTTGATATTAAATGGTTTGATTAATTTTTGAATTTTAATTTTATGAGGTAAAAATTAAAATATATGGTCAGCGATACAAAAAATACTCAGAAAAAATTAATTATTATAATTCTAATCAAAAATTCAATTTAAGCCAGCTGCATAATATTTCATTTCTTAATAAATCTAGCAAAATATTTACCATCTATTTGCAAAAAATATATTCCATTATTTAGTGAGCTAATGTCAATCCCCTTGCTTAATGTTAAACTTTTTTGGAAAACTAAAACTCCATGAATATCCAAAATTTTTATTGAAGAATGATGTTTGATATTATTGGAAATTCCTTTCAGGTATAATTTATCTTCAGCCGGATTAGGAAAGATATCAATTTGCGTTAATTTATTTTCTGAAATCCCTGCTACCTGCTCATGTATTACACCAACTGCATCTAAATCAAAACCACCTTGAGGATAAGGCGTAGGAAAATGCTCATTAATGATATGATTGTTTTGGTCATAGCTAGCGTACAACGGATTAATACTGCCAACCACATCAATTAATTTAATGTGTGTTATGGAATCCACATTTAAGCCTGAAATGCCAATCATTTCGTCTAATTCAAATGGAGTACCATACATAGCGCGGTATTTACCCGCTAAATTATTCAAGAGTGTTGCATCAGCATTATAATCAAAAGGTCCAACTTGCACATCAGTTTGGGTGTTGGAAGTGGCTTTAAATCGATAAAAATTTATTCCATCGCTACTTACTTCCACAAATGCCAACTCTAAAAATTCATCAATAAATGCATTTTCAAAAACAGCAAAATCAAAGCCAGGACCATTTTTAATAGGTTTATCAAAACCAATAATGGCCGAGCCTCCATCACCTAAACTTACTACCTGCACTCCATCGGCCTGTCCTAATACCATTGTACTGTCTCCAGTAGTAACATATCCAAGACTCTGGTCATTTATTTGTTGCCATCCTCTAATTACAGTGCATTTTGTTGCCCAAGCTGTAAAAATACTACTGTCCTTATGAATGGCTGTACAACCTGTTGTACCAACAACTCCAGGAAATTGTGCATAAGCATTTATTGCACAAAAAATAATTACTATTGCTATAAATTTGCATAAATTCATCAAACTCATTATTTGTTTTTAAAACCATAGGCACAATGCCTACATCCACTTTCACAACATTTTCCTCTCAAAATATGATACAATTCTGTAAATACAAAATAACCATTTTCAATGTAATAATGTATACCTTTTAACATTTCATCTCTGTTTTTAGGAAATGAATAATCATTTGTTAGCGCCATTAATACGTTGAGTTCAGTTAAACAAATATTGCAAAGACAATCGTATTTAGTTTTACTTAAAAAAGTTTTTGCCTTATCAGTCAAAACAATATTACTGCAGTTGCATTGCGTTATATCATTGGCAAGGCAAATCAATGAAGTTTTGCATCGGCCGCAAATTTTTATTTTTTCGTTATGCTCCAATTTTTTTTAACGCTGGAAATTTAATTTGGGCAATTTGAAAGACTCCAAAAAATATAATTGAGTAAATTATATTTCCACCTAAAGTACCTAATATAAAAGGTAATCCAGCTGCATAACAAGTTATTAATCCCGAAAAATTTTGAGCGTAATAAGTATTACCAATAAAACATCCTACATTAGAAATTAAAAAGAATATTAAAGTAGCGCCTAATGCACCTATTAAAACACGTTCAATATTTACTTTTTTTAATATTTGAATAGAAAAAAATGCAATTAGTAAATAACTTAAATATAGCCACGAAAATCCTTCATAAAACCAGGTAAATGATGTATAATATTGTTTGTATATCACATTATTGATAAATAAATCACTTAACCAAGTGGCGGTAATTGGGATGAGAAATATTTGCCATTTTTTTGAAAAGTGAGCTGCTCCGAAAATAACTATTGCACCAAGTGGCGTAAAGTTGACTGGATGTGGAATCATTCTTGAAAATGCTCCTAACAAAATAATTGTTGTTAATACAGAAAAACGAAGATTAATTTTTGAATTCATAATAAATTGTTTTTTTATATGCTTATTATGAAAAGTGAATGAAATACACCAAAAGCAGCCAATATCAATGACCAAAAAGGAATATGCTCATGCACTTTTCGTGAGTGCTTTGGCAAAATTAAGCAATAAGTATCTGACTTATCTGATTAAACAGATTTCACAGTTGCACGACAGTCCATGATTTTCACATGGTTCCTTAATAGGCTTAATTTGTTGAAAGAACTTTGGCAAATATAAGAATTGTAAAGTAGAAATTCTATTTTTTAATTAGAAATTAAAAATCAATTTCGCTCCAGCATTTCGCCCCATATTGTATATTCCATTGGCATTTGATCGATTATCTTTATAGTATTCGAAGTATTTTAACCTGCTCATATTGGATTGATATACTTGGTTGGAAATGTTATTTACAAAAATATGAATATTCAATTGTTTGTTTTTTATTTTTAAACATTCAAATTGAATGGAGGCATTTACCAAAAAGTAGCTGGGTGTATATGTTTCAGTTGCATATAAGGCCATATACCTATGTTGAGCTGACATATATTCACAACTTACTTTTGGCGTAACCGAACGAATTTTATATTTATTAATTCGAAATTGTTGCGCGAGTTGTGATATAAAACTCGCTGGAGGGATGAGAGGTAAATAGGCACCATAAATTTCTTTCCCTTCTAAACTTTTTTCTCTATTAAATCCATATACAATTTGAAAGCTGTTTAAGCATGAAAATCCTTTTAGATTTTCAAAATGTAAATTGAAACTTGTTTCTAATCCATACAATTGAGCCTTTGATTGTTGGTATTGAAATGTTCTATTTCCTTGATTATCGGTAATAGGAGAGTTGTTTGCATCAACTACCTGGGACAAGTAAATGTAGTTTTGTATAAAATTATTGAACACAGCCAAGCTAAAGTCAAACATTTTATTTTCAAAAAACATCCCCAAATCTTGTTGATTTGAGAACTCTGAATCAAAGTTAGGGTTACCCAAATAAATAATTCTTGCACCAGGATCTAAGCCATGAGAAGAAAGTTCAGTGATACTTGGAGCACGATACCCTCGAGAAAAATTTAGTTTAAAATGCAAATTATCACTTGCAACATAGCTCATTCCTATACTTCCTGATATACCATTAAAACTTCTGGTAAAAGCCTTATATTGATGATAACTTTCTGGTTTATTATTGTCAGCAATTTGTTCAATAAATCCTGTTTGAATATTTTTAATAATATATAGATCATTTATATTAATTAAGCGTAAATCAGAACGCAAACCACCACTAATATTTATTTTATTAAATTTCATTACATGATGAGCAAATAAGCCAACATCAAATAATTGATAATTAGGGATAGGAAAATCGGTGGCATCATCATTCTTGTTTTTCTGCCACATTCCATTAATACCAAAAGCTGTAATGCGATTTGATTTTTCAGGTAATTGAAATAGTAAATGATAATTTACAGTATTTAGGTTAACAAAAAGTCCAGGTTGACTTAGGTCAGTGGGGTGTGTAATTTCTTTTCGAATGTTTTTTTGATAGGCAACTGTCCAAGTAAATTTACTTTTTTCAATCTGAAATACTTGATTGGCATATATTCTATAATGTTTTATTTGTTGATGTAAATTAGCAGTGGAATAGCTATTTAATTGTTCCTCATGAACCATAGGTCTATTTTTAATGTCATCATATTCGCCTTCAAAAATTTGATAAGTAAATTTTCTTGTTGTTGAATCTCTACTTCCATCTGGAATTCCTTGAATGTTATCATATAGCGTGGCATTCATATTTAAATGCGATTTTTTAAAGTAATAGGTTATTTTCCCAGATAAATTATACTCTTTAAAACCAGTATTAAATACTCTGCCATCAACTTTGTTACGATAGTTTTTAGCCAACCTGTGTGAGCTTTTAATGCTAAAACTTAAATTTTTTTTATGTTGTGAAAGATAAATGCCAGTACCAATTAAATTATTGTTGTTTTGATATTCATGTGTTAATTTTCCATGTAAACCTTTAAGCGTTGTATCAATTGTAATAGGAATAAAACTAACGACCCCAGCTACAGCATCAGAACCATACATTAAACTTGCAGGTCCTTTAATAATTTCAATATTTTGAATCCCATAAGCATCAATTTCGATACCGTGTTCATCGCCCCATTGTTGACCTTCTTGTCTTATTCCATCATATAAAGTTAAAACTCTATTATATCCTAAACCTCTAATAAATGGCTTTGAAATATTCGGACCTGTTTTTAACATGCTAATTCCGGTGGAGTTTTTTTGAATTACATCCATAATATTGTTTTCGGAACTTTGCTCAATGTTTTTTAGTCCAATAGTACCTACTGCTAGGGGATTTTCTTTTATTCTAGTGGCCTTGCTAACGCCCGTAACAACAAACTCTTGTAAATTTTGATCGTCAAATTCAAGGTCAAAATCAAATTTACTATTAGATGAAAGTTGGATTGTTTTTTCAACTTTTTTATATCCAAGACATGAAACTACCAAGGTGTAGTTACCTGCAGGAATATTGTTCAATAAGTAACGACCATTTTCATCACTCACACCACCAAAAGTAGTTTTTTTTAGGTAAATATTGGCAAAAGCAATCGGTGATGAATTATTTTTAATTATCCCATCAATTTGGAATGTTTGAGCCAAACAATTAAAACAAATAAAGATGTTAAAATGAATTGTTAGAAATATATATAATTTAAAATTCAAAATATCTAATTATTAAAAAATAGGAAGCAAAATTATAAAAGTTAGATAAGCAAAACAAATTAATTGCAATAATTTTTATTATTTTTGTGAAATGTTATCATTTACTGAAGAAAATTACCTCAAAGCCTTACTCAAAATAAATTTAAATACAAGCCAAACAGAAGCAGGAACAAACGAGTTAGCCTCAATGTTGGAAGTTAAGCCTGCCACAGTTACTGATATGTTAAAGAAACTGAAGGAGAAAAAGCTTGTTAATTATGAGCGATATGGCAAAATTAGCTTAACACGTGAAGGTAAAAAAAAGGCTGTTGAAGTGTTAAGGAAACATCGTTTGTGGGAAACATTTTTGTACGAAAAACTATCATTTACTTGGGATGAAGTGCATGAAGTTGCTGAGCAACTAGAACATATTCAATCATCAAAATTGATTGATAAAATAGATGAATTACTTGGTTTTCCAGAATTTGATCCACATGGCGATGCTATACCTGATGCAAAGGGAGAAATAAAATTAAGGGCTCAAAAAACTTTGGATGAAATTGAGCTGGGCAAAACCTGTAAGATGGTGGCTGTAAAGGATAATTCTACACCATTTTTGCAATATGTAGTAAAAGTAGGATTAGGAATTAGTAGCAAAATAAAAGTTATTTCACGTCAACCTTACGATGCCATGCTCATTATTGAAGTGAAAGGTAAAAAACACACCGTAAGTCAAAAATTTGCTCAAAATATTTTTGTTGTTTATTAATTTAAAAGTATGGTCGAAACATTGTTTCTCCAAATTAATATAAATACCCCAGCAATTGCAATTAATGCACCAATTACTATGGCTAAAGTTATTTTTTCTTTATGAAACAAATACGCTAGTGGAATAGCGAAAACAGGAACTAGAGAAAATATGGTTTGTGCCACTGCTGAGTCTATTTTAGATATGGTTTGCATGGCAAAAGTTAAACCTAAAATAGTTCCTGAAAGTGTTCCGATACTTAAGAAAATCAATCCTTTTTTATTATCTGTGTTCACTATGTTTCTTACAATTATTCTTAATTCTTTACTTAAAAATGACAGAAGTAAAAGAATGATGACACTGGCAAAAATTCTCAACCAAGCTGCATGAAAAGGAGCAATTAGTATAGTATTATTTTGATATGCTTTTTTTGCCAAAACCAAGCCTGCACCCTGACAAAGTGCAGCCCCTATTGCATGCCCTACCCCAATCAAGCTTAGTTTATTTTGACTTTCTTTTTTTTGCAAACTAAGATATAAAATGCCAGTTAAGGTAATGAAGATGCCTAAAATACCAATCATATTAATGGTTTCATTAAGCATAAGGTAACCAAATAAGATAGCACTTCCCGGGGCTAGTGTTGAAAAAATACTGGAGTTTTTAGCTCCTATCGCTTTGAATGCTGAAAATGAAAAGTAATCTCCTAATGCCAATCCAACAATACCTGATAGGCCCAACCAAAACCAATTTTGAAACCCTGGATTAATAAACAAATTTGTAAATGAAATGTCTTCTTTAATTATAATAAATGGGCACAACATAATAAGTGCTAACACAAGTCGCATTAAATTTATGTGTGTAGCCTGAAAATATTTTGTGCTAAGTGTAAATGGGAAAATACCTACTGCCCAACAAAGAGCTGTAAGTATACCATAATATTCACCTTCCATTTTATTTAAGATCTACTGCCAAAAATTGAACTACCTACTCGAATCATGTTGCTTCCACATGCCAATGCAATTTCATAATCATTGCTCATTCCCATACTTAAGGTGGTCATATGGCAATTCGGTAAAAGTATTACATTTTTAAATTTATGATACAAGTTATGTAAAAAACCAAACTCAGCCGAAATGATAGAATTATCTTCTGTAAAAGTTGCCATTCCCATTAGACCAACAATTTGTATATTTTTTAATTCTTCAAAATCTTTACTCTTTAGCAAAAGCTCAGCTTCATTGGCATCTAATCCAAATTTAGTTTCCTCTTTTGCAATATAAATTTGCAATAAACACGGAATAATTCTGTTGTTTTTTAATGCCTGCTTGTTTATTTCTTGGAGTAATTTTAAGCTATCAACACCGTGTATGAGAGAAACAAATGGGGCAATGTATTTTACTTTATTTGTTTGTAAATGGCCTATTAAATGCCATTCAATATCCTTGGGTAATTCTTCATACTTATCACATAATTCTTGAACTTTATTTTCTCCAAAAACACGTTGCCCACATTGATAAATACTTAAAATATCAGCTATGGGTTTGGTTTTAGAAACTGCCACTAAAGTTACCTCAGGCGGCAGTTTTTTTATGATTTGAAAGTAGGAAGTGGTATCCAACGCAACAATAAAATTATGTTCACTAGCTATTCATCGACAATAAAAACTCATCATTGTTTTGTGTATTGCGCATTCTTTCTTGAAGAAACTCCATCGCTTCTAAAGGAGTCATATCGGCAAGGTATTTACGTAATATCCACAAACGTTGTAATGTATCTTTATCTAATAATAAATCATCTCTTCGTGTACTTGAAGCAACTATATCAATTGATGGGAATACTCTTTTGTTAGATATTTTTCTATCTAATTGTAACTCACTATTGCCAGTTCCTTTAAATTCTTCAAAAATTACCTCATCCATTTTTGAACCTGTTTCAGTAAGCGCTGTTGCAATAATTGTAAGTGAGCCGCCATTTTCAATTTTTCTTGCGGAGCCAAAAAATCTTTTAGGTTTATGTAATGCATTTGCATCAACACCTCCACTTAATACCTTACCAGAAGCAGGTTGTACGGTATTATAAGCGCGAGCCAAACGAGTTATACTATCTAATAAAATTACAACATCGTGTCCACATTCAACCATGCGTTTAGCTTTTTCGAGCACAATATTGGCAATCTTTACATGTCTATCAGCAGGCTCATCAAAAGTAGAAGCAATAACTTCAGCCTTCACATTTCTTGCCATATCTGTAACCTCTTCAGGTCTTTCATCAATTAAAAGAATAATCAGATAAACCTCTGGATGATTAGAGGCAATGGCATTAGCAATGTCTTTCAAAAGTACTGTTTTACCTGTTTTTGGTTGCGCAACTATTAAGGCCCTTTGCCCTTTACCAATAGGCGTAACTAAATCAAATACACGGGTGCTCATATTGTTTTGCGCATGTCCCGTTAATTTAAATTTTTCATAAGGAAATAAAGGAGTTAAATAATCAAAGGGAACCCTATCTCTTATGTATGAAGGTTCTCTTCCATTGATACTGTCAACCCTAATGAGAGGAAAATACTTTTCTCCTTCACGCGGAGGTCGAATAGCTCCTTTAATGGTGTCTCCAGTTTTTAACCCAAAAAGTTTTATTTGAGATTGAGAAACATAAATATCATCAGGAGAGTTTAGGTAGTTATAATCTGAGGAACGCATAAAACCATATCCATCAGGCATAATTTCAAGTACGCCTTCGCTAACAACTAAGCCATCAAAATTGTAGGCGTTTTCTGGCTTTCTTTCATGAGGAAATCTTCTTTGAAAATTATTCTCATTGCCTTTTTGACGAGGCTCTTGGTTTGTGTTTTCTTTATTTGGATCAACTCCTTGATTAGTATTTTCTTTTCGTGAATGTTGATGATGAGGTTTATTTTGAATAACTTCAGTTTTAGAAACTGCTTCATTTTCATTCAAAATATCTTCAGGCTTAGTTTTTTCTTGAACTTCTGATGATAGATTTACTGTGGATTCAACAACTGAGTTGTTTTCGGTAGTATTTTCAGCAATGGTCTCTTGCATAAGTTCCTTTTCCCGAGCCAATTCAAAATCATTATTTTCTTGAATTTCAACCAGCGGGTCATCCTGTATTTTGACAGTTACCTTAGGCTTTCTCCCTCTTTTTTTGGGAGTTTCTTCTTCCATTTTTTGACTGCTCCCTGATTTGATTAAAATCTTCTCAATAATTTCTTTTTTGGTTAGATTTTCTAAATTTTCGATTTTTAGCTTAGTGGCTAGTGTCTTTAATTCGCCTACTAGCTTTTCGCTTAGTTCGTTTTCGTTATACATGAAATAAATTTAATTAGCAGAATTAGCTTGTGTTTTTGAGAATAATCTACAAATAGTTTTATAGAATAATTGAATATTATTGGTGAAAATTTAAAGCATTGAATAATGCTTTGGCAAAAGATATTTTGCGTTGCAATATTAATAATAAATTATTTAAAACA
>DAORKI010000030.1:0-36142 GCA_035439485.1 Bacteroidia bacterium | reverse complement strand
CCAAAATTCCAGTTAAAGTTTGTTGCACTTTGAGTTGATGCTGTAAAATAAACTGTTGAATTTGTATTTATATCAACAATATTTGAACTAGCACTTAAGTTAGCATACACTGCATTTCCATTGGCTATGGTAAAGTAATCATAGCTTGTGTAGGTGTTTGGAGCCTCACCAAAAGTCATTTCAGCTATATAGTTACCACTACTTAAATTATTAATGGTAACTGTTCCTGAAAAATTATTTTGTGTATTTACCAAATTGCCATTTTCATCTTTAATTATGATATCTACAGTGTTTGTTGTTGGATAATTAATAATTAACTTTCCATCGTTTCCTGAACAAGTTTCATTAAAGGTATTCAATTCTATTGCAGGTAAAAAATGAATATAGAAGCGGTTGTTGATTTGGCCTGCTGGTAAGGTTACAGCGTATGAAGAATTATATCGTAAATTAGTCATGGTTCCTGCTTGTGTATCTTCTAAATAGGCTATTACAGATGGAGCAAAACTTGTCATATCAGTAGCAATAATATTATAGTTTCCTGCAGTTTGAATTTTTAAACCTAATGGTACTACTTTATCTGTATTTAACTTGCCCATTACGTTGATGTTTAAAGGGGTATTGTCAACTTTAGAGTAAATATTCGGAACACCTGCAACTGGTGTATAAATTAAACGAACATCACGGTTGACATTGTAATTATCCTCAGCAGTGGCATCAAAATAAATAGCAGTTTCATTTTTAAAACCATTTCCTTGTACTTCTAATCTTAGTAAATCGGGAACACTATTGTAACCATTAAAGAAAGTTGCATTTAAATCAGCAGCAGTGGTAAGTCTCACTGTGTTATCAGCATTAATTGTACCTGCAGCCAATGCTGTTACCATAACACCTTGAGAAGAAGCAATTTTGTCAGTAACAGAAGCTGGTGAACCTACTGCTCCATCCCAACTTCCATAAGTTCCATTGTAACCTCCAGTAGAAATAAATGTTTGGTACCCACTGGTTGAAAGTAAAGAGCTATTACCAGTCAAAGCTCTGAAAGCATTCCAACTGATAGGTGATGGGTAAGGATTACCTACCGCATTTAAACCTTCTCCAATTCCCGTTCCAGCTGTTTTGGTAATATTATAACCCCCAGATATGCTTCCATTGTTCAATGGACCTGAAACATCAACAATTACATTACCTGGCACAACACATGCAAATCCTTTTAATGGTGTAATTGGGTCATCTGATGCTGTTGCAGAAATCCATCCATAGGCTGCATTTGGGTTGGTATTTGTTTCATTGTATTCCCAAACGCTTGGAAGTTGACTATATGTATTTCCTGGAATAAACACTATGCCATCTAATGAATTCAAAATTGTAAAATCATCTCTCCATCCATTTATAGTATTATTAACGAAGGCACCTGATACTGCACTTGACAAGTAATGATATCCACTTGTTGTTCCAACTTTACGCTCAACCGTAACATTTCCTGTAATATTTCCTGAAGCAGGATCAACAAGGGATGTAATAGTTGGGGTTGAACGCAAAATCAGGTTACCAGCACTGTTCAAATTGCCAGCAGTTGATTTTAAAATACATGAAACAGAAGTTGTATTCAGAAGGGTTACTCCTGAAGTGGTGTTATTTGTAGTTAGGTTTCCAAAAGTTGTTTTACCACTTATAAATTGAGCTGTTGTTCCATTTCCGTTGAATTCAACTACACCATTACAATCAAGCACAGTTGTAGAAGCTATTGATGGCCCTACAATCCAATCTCCTTTAACATTTAAAGTAAATCCGTTTAAATTAATACCAGGAGAGGAGAAATAAGGTGCGCCTGTGGTAAAGTTCATACCTCTCACATTACTATTTGCATAAAGTTTAGGTTTCATGGCGACAGTTGATGGAACAATGACTGAAATAGTAGCGTCTGGCTTTGTTAAGGCAGTTGCATCACCACCATGCCAATTGGCAGAATTGTTAAAGTCATCATCAGTTGCGGCAGTCCACACCAATCCACTTGTTACAGCCATTTTAATAAATTGTGCAGTTGGCGCATTATTAGCAACGGTACTAGCCAAACGAATATAGGCAGTTGAACCAGCTGTTAATCCACTAACATGGGCATAACTCAAATTCGCAGCAGCTCCATCAGCGTTGCAAGCAATTGAACTTGCAGTTGAACAATTTGGGCCAGTTAAAATTGAAACCACAGAACTGTTTATGTTTAAAGAAGCTGTTGAATTAGTGCCAGGTGAAGTAACCACATGTATTTCTCCATTTGCGGGAACCACCACTCTATAATAAATATCGCGTTGAATAGGTGCACATGAAGCAAATATAGAAGGTGTTGCACCAATTAAACTATAATTATAGAATACTGCAGTATTTGTTACCGGAATTGGAGCCACTGCATCAGCTTGGCAAATATCATTTGTTGCTGCCAAACAAACAGTGACATTAACTACCGTTGGACTGCTAGTGCAACCGCTAATAGTATTAGTGGCAGTTACATTATAATTAATGCTTCCATATGGGGCAATCCAAATATTTGTTGCAGATGTTCCAGCAATATATGGAATGGTTAGTGCTGCATCTAAATATAAATCAGTTGCAGGAGACCACTTGTAATCAGTGTTTGGATTTACAGTTAGTACAGTTACCTGTTGTGTTGGATTTCCTCCACAAATGTTTACGGTGTTTGTGCTTAAAACAGGTCTTGGATCTATAGTAATGTTTTGGGTATAAACATCATCTGAACAAGGTGGATTTGAAACGGCCATTCTTAAAACAACAGTTGTACCTGCATCGCTGGCTACTGGTATATAGGTAGGATTAACGGTATTGGTGTTTATAATTGATCCGTTTCCTGTTAAAATAGTCCAATTTATTGTTCCATTAGTTGCTGAAACACCTGATATTGTAATTGGACCATTTTCACATGTATTTAAAGTTCCTGTTCCTGAAGCAATTGGAGTTAAACTAATATTTACGCTGCTTGTAGCAGATGTGGTGCTACAACCATTGCTATTGCTAATTGTTAAATTGTAATTCCCACTGGTAAATACCGATAGGGTGGATAGGTTAGCCGAAGGAATATCAACACCTCCTAATTGCCATTGATAATTGGTAATAGTTCCACTGCCAGCTGAAGAACCAACTGAACCAAGCACAGTACCTGAAGAGGCACAAGCGCTTAATGCACCTGAAATTGTTGCTATTGGTTTAGCGTAAATAGTAGCTGTTACTTGTGTTCTTGATGCACTTTCGCAACCTGTAACCGTATTATATATAGAAACATAATAATTTGTAGTACTTGAAATAGAAGGTGTGTTGAAAGCACTTCCAGAAGATTGAAGTAAGGTTCCGCCTGTTAAAGCATCATACCATTTATAGTCTTCCCCTACACCAGCGCCACTTGCATCAATTAATAAAGCATTGGTTCCACAAATAGAAGCAGGTATACCAATAGCATCAGTTGGGATTGGGGGCTCAACTAATGTAATGCTTCCTGAAATTGGATATGGGTCAGAAGCACAATTATTTAAAGTTACAATGAAATTGTCATAGTCACCATAGCCAAGCCCTGTAACAATTAATTGACCCGAACCATTGGTAATAATTGCACCTGCATTAATTGAACTTCCACCATTTTTTTTGTATGAAACATTATAAGCTGTTGAATTTAATAAGCCTTCAAGTGTAATACTTCCATTTCCACCGCAAATAATAGGATCGTTAGCAACGAATGATGAAATTGTGGGTTGAGGTGGGTCTACTAATGTAATATTACCCACTAATGGATAGGTATTAGAAAAGCATCCAAGTGCATTTGTAACTACTAAGTTTGAATAGGCTCCTTGAGTTAATCCACTAATTGTTAATACTCCACTTCCATTACTAGAAACACTACCTCCATTAATTGGTGTGATATTTTTAATATAAGTAACTGTGTAAACTGAACTTGGTGCCAATCCTGAAAGTTGAATACTTCCATCAAAACCGCTGCAAGTACTTGGATCGGAAGATGTTGCAGATGTAATCACAGGGCTTGATGGTGGTGTTAAAATAATTGTACCTGAAGATGGAACTGGTGCTGAATTACAGCCACCGAGCGTTACATATATATTTTCGTAAATTCCATCACCTAAATTGATTATTTGCAAATTACCACTTGCATCAGTTGCTATACTTCCAGCATTAATAGTTGCAGTGTTTTTATCGTACGTTACATTATAAGTAGTTGAAGCATTCAATCCCGTAAGAGTGATACTTCCATCAGTTGAGCTACATGTTGTTGGGTTAATAGAGGAGTTACCTGAAATAACCGGTGGTGTAGGATCTGTTAAAATAATATTTGCTGGTGAAATTGGATAAGCTGCAGATGAACAACCAAGTCTTGTAAGGACAAAACTATCATATGTTCCATCGCCCAATCCTGTAATAATTAAATTTCCACCTGCATTGGTGCTTATGCTACCTGCATTAATGTTTGGAGGCCCATTTTTTTGATAAACCACGGTATACGATGTTAATGGGCTTAGGCCATTTAAAGTAATGGTTCCATTATTTCCAGCACAACTACTCGGATTTGTATTGCTATGCGAAGCAATTATTGGGTTATTAAATGTTACATCTATGGGCTCAACATCGCTTCCACAAGCATTTTCATATTTAACGTAAATAGTAGAAATAGTGCTCACTGCCGAAGGGCTTCCTGAATAGGCAATTGTTGCACCAGCATTATCCCAATAAGTTATACCAGAAACAGTAACGCCATTAGTAACCGAAACAACACCTATGGCAGTAATATCAACAGTTCCAGGTGCACACCCTGCAGTAGGATTTGTAACACTGATAATTGGTGCTGGTTCTAATACTTCGAAAGCGGTGTTGGGTGTGCCTGTTAGAGCTGGAGTGCTCGAAATAACCCTAATTTGATATCCAAGCCCTACAGGGGTGTTTGAAGGTATAATACATGCTATACTTCCACTAGCTGTTGCTACAACAGAACCTATTGTTATTGGTGAAGTGAAACTTCCTGTCGCATCAGATAATTGTGCCGTAAAAACATTTCCACCTGTAAAAGAACCAGAAGCTGTGTATAATACATTAACTGCTCCTCCAGCACACAATTGCGATGCAACATCTGTGGTTGTGATGGTATTGCACGAAGCCACTACCACTGCAACTGCATCAGAGTTTCTAGAGCATGAGCCACTGGTTAACTTCACAGTATAAAAATAATTACCAGCTGCACCAGGATTTGCGTTGTATGTCGAACTCGTTTGGCCGCCAATGTTTGAATTGCTTGGTGGCCATGCGTATGTTTGCCATTGATAGCTTGGGGAACTCATACCGCCTGAGTTAACAGCTGTTAGTAAAACCGAACTTCCTGTGCAAATATTTTGCTGACCAGTTGGAGTAATGGTTGGTTTTATTGTAGGTGTGTAAACATAGGTAGCGTTATTAGCAGGCCAGTTTTGCGTACAGCAACCACCACCACTAATGTAACATACTGAAGATGCTGTTCCAGCTGCTGAGCTAGCCCAGTTTCCACCACAGGCAACCGCTCTTGTGTTAAAATCAGTCACAGTTGAACCTCGAATTCCAACCTGTCCACCTATACCAGCTGCGGTTAAATCGTAACTTGCACAAAAATAATGGAATTCTATCTTATTACTTCCTTCATAGAGTTTAATTTGAAAATCTGCCCTTGGATATGCCCAAGAAAAGCCAATACATGAGCTTCCATCGTCTTTATATGTTACGTATTGTAACCATTCAATGGTGCATATTCTGCTACCAACAGCTCCTGTAGTTCTGTAACTTATTTTAGAGCCAGCAGCATAACCATAATTATCCATTCCAAATACAGAAACTATACCATCTACATTTCCTGTTTGACCAACCGTACTGCTTAGTGGAGTGAATTGAGTTGAAGAACATGTTCCTGTACCAAACCAAATAAAGGTATTAGAACTTACACCAAAAGACGAATAAGGTGCATCATTAAAATTAAAAGTAAAACCTATTGGCACATTTGTATAAACAGCATTGTCAACAATACCGCTTGCAAGTGTTGTTGCTCCAGATATGGCTGCATATGCTGAGGTTGTGTATGAAAATCCATAAGAACAATTTGTTGTACCTGGAGAACCTGAACTCACACTAACAGTCACTGTACTTGAATTAGAGCATCCTGATGGGTCAGTTGCTGTTACTGTATATACTGCTGTAGAAAGAGTATTGGTATAAACATTTTGTACATTATCACCTAAATTATAAGGTGTGGTAAGTCCTGCATCTACATACAATGAGGTTGCAGGGCTCCATGTGTAAGAGATTACCCCGTTAGATGAGGAAGAAATGGCAGTTAATGCTGAAGATTGACCTAAGGAAATAGTTGCTGGAGTTGCTGTTGTTACAACTGTTGTTGGGTTTACTGTTACTGTAGCAGTTGTGTTTCCTGCACATGAATTAGCCGTGGCCGTAACTGTATAAGTAGTTGTTGTTGAAGGGTTTGCAGTGGGATTGGCTACATTTGTTGCACTTAATCCTGTTGCGGGTGACCATGACCAAGTAGTTGTTCCACTAGCAGCATTGCTTGCTGTTAGAACAACATTATTTGGTGAACCAGTATTACAAATACTAGTGCTGTATGGTCCTGATCCATTGACAGTTACACTTGGTGTGGGATTAATAGTAATATCCACTGGTGTTGTTTGAATATCTGTGGCTCCACCATTAGTACAAGTTACTAAGCACTTGTAATACAAATGAATAGCTGTTAAACCTGCATTTGTTAAAGTAGGTGTTGTATAATTTGGTGTTGTTGCTCCTGAACCTCCAACTACATTTGAATAAGGCCCGCCAGGAGCTGTTGCTGATTGCCATTGCAATGAAATTCCTGAGACTCCCGAAGAGAATCCAGTTGCATACATGGTAGCTGTATTTGAGGGGCAAACTGAAGCTGTAGTGTTTGTTCCACTGCTTCCAGCGTATACATTTCCTGCAGTAGGGGTTCCTGAACAAGCTGTACCCGTGATATTTACACGGTAATCCTCAGTCTCTCCAGCTCCACCTGCACCTGCTGTTCCAGTAAAATTGGTGCAAGGATCAGCACTGGTAACTGCTCCCCCATAACGATGTCTTACTCTCATTGCTGTTATACCTGAGATGGCTGTGCCGGGTACAGTAAAATTAATATTGGTAGTTGAATTGGCGGCTGCATTTGAAAATGAACCCAAAAACTCTGATGTCTCAAAAGTCCCGTTTTGATTGTAATCAATCCATGCACCAACGTTGTTTGATGCTGCAGCTTGTGAACCAACCTTAACAGCCAAAGTATAGGATGCACTTAAAGCTAAACCAGCATTAGAAATTGGGCTTGATCCAGTATATAAGGTATAACTTGTGGCACCTGCTCCACCATTTAAAACTGTAGATGCATTGTTTATAATTGGACTTGCAGGCGCAGCAATTCCAACATTAGTTATACCCCTTGTACCAGCATTAGCTGCAGCATAAGTACCTGTGCAGTAACAATTTAAAAAAGTATTATAATTAACAGTCCCAGCTGTTGAAGGAGTTGTTTGACCAGAGTTTGTGCAAGTTACTTCACAAACATAATAAGTTGGTGTAAATGGCAAAGTAGTTGGTGTTGTATAGCTTGCGTTATTATTTGTACCTGAGGCAGCAGTAAATGTTCCTGGGTAAGTACTTGAATTTGATTGCTTCCATAAATAGGTATAACCTGACGCACCAGGTAAGCCACTTAAATTTAATATGGCACTTGTTCCAGTACATGGTGTGGCAGAGCTGACTGTTGCAATTGCAGGTGTACCACTGCATGGAGTTGCTGATGTTACACCTAAACGTGCGTTAGGTATAGCAGCTACTACTGAGGCATAAGTTGAAGTTGCACAATTTATAGCCGCGCCTCCGTTGTATATAATTTGATTGGAAGCAGTAGCAGTTCTTCGGCAGCCACCATAAGTTGTTAAAATAAATGGAGTAGTTGCAGTATAGCAAACTTCCACTAGCAAATTGCTGGTACCATCCCATTGAAAAGGAGTACCTAATGTAAATGTAACTAGAAAGCCAGTACCACTACTTGGAAATGCTTGGGTAGATGGCCCCCAAACAGTAGTTGAAGCACCAGCATAGGCACTTGCAGTAGTTGCAAATTGACTTTGCACGACATTGGCCATTTTTATAGTATAATTAAGATGTGAAGCTGCATTCCCAGTATTTGTAGATATATCCCAAGTGATGTGATGTATATAGGAAGAACCAGGGGTGTAGCCAGCTGCTGTCATGGCTGCGTTTATTTGGGCAGCAGTATAAATTATTTGCATTTTTTTGCCCATTGCACCCGAGGAAGTACAGTAACCATAGGGTGAAGCACCATTGGCCCCAGAACCAGGATTTGTACCTACAGAGGGCACATTGGTACCAGTCCCAACAAAAATATTTGTTTGAGCAATTAATTTACTTGAAATGGCAATGCCAAACACGAAGAGCGGAATTAAAACAGAAGTCTTTTTCTGCCATCCGAATTGTCCAAGAAAAATTTTCTTGAAGTAATGAGTAAAAATTTTCATGATATGTAGAATTAATGAATATTAGAATTTTTCGAACAATAAAATTAATCAATCCATTCACAAAATCACGGTTGTTTTATTACAACTGACTCTTGAAAATTGAAATTAACAAGCATTTGCTTTAACATTTTAATTAAAACTCAGCTTTTGGTTCTACAACATGTTGAAAATTAGTTGATTTGCGAAATTTTTGTATTTTTTGTTTATAAAGTTTTATGATTCTAAAAGTCTATTGATTATTAAAATCAAGAGATAAAATATGAAATAATTTTGCGACTAAACTCAAAAGAGGTTCGAATTTAATGCTACAATAACATAAATTAAAAGAATAACCTTGTACTCAAAGCGCAAATAGTAGTTTTTTAAAAAGTTGTTTTCTTTATTTTAATTGAATAATTTACTGTTTTTTCAAAAATAATGAAACAACAGCTTATAAACAATAGATAATCAGTTATTTACATTGTTTTTTCAATTTAATGTAATTTCATAGCCTATTTGAATCAAAACTATTATTTTGGCAAGGTCAAGCCAAATATTAGTATGTCAAAACCTTTTTTAGTTATTATTACCTAGGCATTTAAATGCTAGTGCGCTTAATTTTATTAATAGGTAAAATACAAATATGAATGTATTTGACCAAACAACTTGAAAATTTTGTATCAATTTTATGCAACACTTAGGTGAAATTTAAGGTGCAAATGGTATTATTGAAAGTTAAATTATTTTTCAAAATTAAAATTTACATCTTTGAATTTACATTTGAGCAATTTTGAATCAAACCCTATCATGAAATATTCAAAACATATTCCTTTTATTATTTTGATACTTACACTCATTATTGCTGGTTTAAGTAACTATAGTACCTATGGAACCCAGTGGGATGAGTATTTGCAACGCGAAATGGGTAGATTCAATTATAACCAAATAACTGGGCAAAACGATTCCTTAAAAGTTTGGCGTGGACGAGATTATGGAATAGTGGTAGAATTACCATTATATGTGCTCGAAAAAAAATTTGCACCTGATAAACCTGCCCAATCTATATTTATCAGGCATCTAGCATGCTATTTTCTATATTGTTTTGGTGTGTTTGTGTTTTATCTCACCTTGCTCAAGTTAAATTTTAAACCCATTTGGGCTTTTTGCGGTGTCTTAATGTTAGTTATAAGCCCCCGAATTTATGGACATGCATTTATAAATTCAAAAGATGTTCCTTTAATGGTTTTTTATATTTTTTCTTACTTTTCGTTGCTTCTTTATTTAGAAAACCCCAATTTTAAAAGAAGTATTTTTCATGCATTAACTTGCGCTTTGCTCATTGATACAAGAATCACAGGAGTAATTATAGTGCCATTAACACTTTTGTTTTTTGTACTTTATGAATTTCAAAAAAGGGATAAAAAAATTAGTCAAGTAGTTAATTTTGAATTACTTAAACAACTAAAGGTTTACCTTTTTGCACTTGTTATTTTTGTATATGTGTTTTGGCCCTTTTTATGGCCGAATCCAATTAAAAACTTTTTAGTTGCTTTTTTAAACATGAGTCATTACAGGTGGAAGGGCTATAGTTTGTTATTCGGTGATTTTATATACTCCTATGAAACTCCTTGGTATTTTGCGATTGCTTGGATAGGTATTACTACTCCCTTGCTATATTTAGTACTGTTTTTTTCAGGCTCTTTCAGCATTATTTTATATGTGTTCAAACAAAGAATACAGGCTTTAAAAAACCAAGAATTTTTAGAAAAAGTAATGCCAATATGTTTATTATCAGCACCATTACTTGCTATTATTACATTTAAGTCTGTATTATATGATACTTGGAGGCACATTTATTTTGTTTATCCATTTTTAATTATAGTTGCTTTGAATGGAGCTCTTATAATCATGAACCAAATTCAGATAAAACCCATAAAATGGGCATTAACAGCAGCATTTTTTGCCTACATTAATATAGAAATGATTAAAATGATACAATCTTTTCCTAATGAATATGTATATTTTAATGAATTGGTGAGCGATACTCCAGATAATATTCGAAAGAATTATGATATGGATTACTGGGGAACAAGCTTTAGGCAAGGATTAGAGAAAATTTTAGAAGTTGACCAACGAGACACTATTAAAATTACTGGAAATGTGTATCCATGTTATAGCAATTATGTATTATTAAAACACCTCGACCCAAAATGCAGGTTACAGTATGTTTTAGAAGAAAAAGATGCAGATTATTATTTAACCACCTATAGGTATAAACCGAATGATCATCAAAATTTAGAGGCAAATAAAATATTTAATATTAAATACAAAAATTCTGAAATTTTAGGTGTTTACAAGGTAAAATGAATTAAATATTGTTGGTCAAATTATTAAACGGCAATAGCCTGCTTATTCACTTTTCGGTATATATGATTTTCGAAAATATGTCTCCGTGCAAAGCGGGTTATTGTGGAAGAATTGATGAGTTTATTATAGATGTTTTTTTGTACGCCAAAATACTCATATACCATTCCGTTTTGAAATGTAACTTTTAAAGTTTGACCTTTGTACTCGAAATCGTCAATACCACTATTGATAATAGTTTCATTATATTCCTCTTTATTGTTTAAAAGCGTTTCAGGGGCAATACTTATTAAAAAATGGTAAGCTTCAATTATTTCTTTACTTTTATTAGCAGCTTCTTCCTTTTGAATATCATCATTTACAAACTTGTCAGGATGCCATTCTTTCATTAGGTTTCTATAAATAATTTTTAAGTCTGCAAGGTTGGTGTCTTTCCCGATATTAAACAATTTTCGAGCTTCTATTATTCTTTTCATGAGCATTTTTATTAACTATTTGTCAAAGAAAAAGACAAATAATTTATTTTTTGCAAAGTTAAATTATTAAATGAGTTCGGCATTAAAATTGGGATTTATTAAGAAATCAGGTCAATTTGATGTTCAGTTTCTTAGCTAAAAAACGAATAGCTGTTAGAAATACATAACTTTTCTTGCTGTGAAATTAACTTTTTATACTTTTGTGTCCTTTTAAAATTGAATCATAACTAATTTATATTCACATGGCAAACAAAAAGGAAGTAGGAACACCCGCTTCAGAATACACTAAAGATGCTCCTGAATTAAAACAGGCTGCAACTACTCATCAAGGCATGTTTGATGCCGTTTTATCAAGATTGGACATGGCTTTTTCTAAGTTAAATCCTTCTTACAACTTTCAACAAGTTATTAAAAGCCCGCAAAAACAGGTAATGGTGAGCCTTCCTGTAATGATGGACAACGGCAAATTACAAGTTTTTCAAGGTTACCGTGTGGTTCATAGCACTGCACTTGGGCCATCAAAAGGTGGTATTCGATATGCAATGGATGTTGATATTGATGAAGTTAAAGCTTTAGCGGCTTGGATGACTTTTAAATGTGCAATAGCAAATATTCCTTATGGTGGAGCCAAGGGAGGCATTCAATGTGACCCGAAAAAACTTTCAATTGGCGAATTAGAGCGTTTAACTCGTGCATATACTTCAGCTATGGCTGATGTATTTGGTGTTGACAAAGACATTCCTGCTCCAGATATGGGTACAGGAAAACGAGAAATGGCATGGATAGTAGATACTTTTTCTAAAATACATGGCGTTGATTCACCAGGAGTTGTAACAGGAAAACCTTTAACCCTTGGTGGCTCAAAAGGTCGTGAGGCAGCTACAGGAAGAGGAGTAATGATTTCATGCTTAGAAGCTATGAAAAAAATTGGAATGGACCGTAAAAATGCAACTTGTGCCATTCAAGGTTTTGGAAACGTTGGTTCAAATGCCGCAAAATTACTGAATGGTAAAGGAATTAAAGTTTTAGCTATTAGCGATCATACAGCAGGTATTTTTAATCCAAAGGGAATTGATATTGATGCTGCATTAGATTATGCTAAGGAAAACGGTGGTATGTTAAAAGGCTTCCCAGGGGGTGAAAATATTTCAAATGAAGAATTATTATTAGCAGATGTAGATGTTTTAGTACCTGCCGCAGTACAAAACGTAATTACCGAGCATATTGCTAAAAACATGAAGGCTAAATTGGTTATTGAAGGAGCAAATGGTCCAACATTATCAGAAGCAGATGCCATATTATTTGAAAGAGGAATTACTGTAGTTCCCGATATTTTAGCAAATGGTGGAGGCGTTACTGTTTCTTATTTTGAATGGGTGCAAAACAAATATGGTCACTACTGGACAGAAGATGAGGTAAATACAAAGCATGACGCTTCAATGTCGGCTGCTTTTGAAAATGTTTGGTTCAACTCAAAGCAATTTAAAACCAATTTACGTACAGGTGCCTACATTACAGCACTTAAAAAATTAGAAAAAGCGGTAGCTTATCGTGGCAATTTCTAAATTTTAAAAACACAAAAAAAGTGAGGTTGATTTTGTCAAGCCTCACTTTTTTATTTTTACCAAATTACATACAATAAAATGAAATTTCACCGCGAAGGGATTCCTACCTTATTAATTTCACTAATGCTCATTTTAATGGTCAATGGTGTTTTTGGATTTATTTTTTTTAACATGCCATGGGTACGATATTTTTTTATTGCGCTTAGTGTGTTTGTTTTAGTAACAGTACTTCAGTTTTTTCGTCATCCGAACCGTAAAATTGCCACCAACATAAACCACATTTTAAGCCCTGCTGATGGTAAAGTTGTTGTTATTGAAGAGGTAGAAGAACCTGAGTACTTTAAAGACAAAAGATTGCAAATTTCTGTTTTTATGTCGCCTATTAACGTGCATGTTAATCGCACCCCAATTAAAGGAATAGTGAAATATGTAAAATACCACGCTGGTTTGTACTTAGTAGCTTGGCATCCCAAGTCATCAACAGAAAATGAAAGAACAACGGTTGTTATGGAACATGAAAATGGTAAATCAATTTTAATGCGTCAAATTGCAGGGGCTTTAGCAAGAAGAATTGTATATTATTGCAAAGAAGGAGAGTATTTACAACAAGGTGAAGAATTTGGGTTTATTAAATTTGGTTCAAGGGTAGATGTTTTTGTTCCTATTGGGACTAAGGTAAATGTAGAGTTGAACCAAGTTGTGAAAGGAGGAATTACTACTTTAGCAAGCTTTAATTAATTTTAAATCCCTTTTTTAACAGTTTGTGGCATAATTAATGAGATTAAGCAATTCCTAATTTTAATAAATAAATTCTTTTATATTTTTACATTAAATAACTCAAATCATGAAAAAAATAGTTTTCCTTTTTTTAGCATTTTCTTTCTTTAAGACATATGTATTTGCACAAAAGCAAGAGCATGTAATTCCTTCGGTTGATATTAAAAAACTTGATGGTTCAACATTTAATACCGAAAACATAAAAAACGATGGCAAGCCAATGATTATTGACTTTTGGGCAACTTGGTGTAGTCCCTGCAAAGCAGAGTTAAATGCAATTGCTGAAGATTATGCAGATTGGCAAAAAGAAACAGGCGTAGTGTTATATGCAGTTTCAATTGATGATGCCAGAAATGTTGATAAAGTAGCTCCATATGTGAATGGAAAAGGATGGGAATATGTGGTTTTATCTGATGTAAATGGTGATTTTAAAAGAGCTATGAATGTGAACAATGTTCCACATGTATTTGTGATTAATGGAAACAGAGAAATTGTATACCAACAAAACTCCGCAGCTCCCGGTGATGATAAAAAGCTGTACGAAATAGTAAAGAAATTAGCTAAGGGAGAAAAAATCAATTAAGATTTATTGTTCATATTCATGAAATTAGAAAGCATTCACATCAAAGTTGGATTACTGCTGGTATTGGTAGTTGTTACTCAAAAAATATTTGCTCAAAATTTAAATACAGGTGAAATACATGGAAATTTTCAGTTAGATGCACAATACTATAATCCGGATAGTGCTATCGGAGCTCAAGCAGTGCCCGAAAAGTTTTTAATGAATAGCTTTACTAATTTAATATATACAAATGGTGATTTTACAGCAGGGGTAAGGTTTGAAAGTTATTTAAACACTATGCTTGGCTTTGATCCCAGGTATGTTGGCACTGGCTTTCCATACAAATATGCAAGTTTTAATAGGGATAATTTTTCCATTACAATAGGAAATTATTACGAGCAATTTGGCAGTGGTTTAATTTTTAGAAGCTATGAGGAACGAGGACTTGGATTCGATAATGCAATGGAAGGAGTGAGGGTAAAATATACATTAATGAAAGGCGTTCATTTAAAAGGAATTATTGGCAAACAAAGATATTATTTTGATAAAGGAGCTGGAATAGTAAGAGGATTTGATGGTGAAATAGCCCTAAATGAACTAGTAAAAGGCTTTGAAGAAAAGAAAACTAAAGTGTTTTTGGGAGGAAGTTTTGTAAGTAAATATCAAGTTGATCAAGACCCCATTTATGTTTTACCCGAAAATGTTGGAGCTTGGGCCGGAAGAGTTAAATTAAATCGCGGTGGTTGGGCAATTTACAGCGAATACGCAAACAAAATTAATGATCCATCAAGTGTGAATAATTACATTTATAAAAAGGGTGGAGGTTTGTTAATTAACACGAGTTACTCACAAAAAGGTTTTGGAATTAATTTGTCGGGAAAGGTAATTGATAATATGAATTTTAGAAGTGATCGAACAGCACAAAACAATGATTTATTAATAAATTATTTACCAGCTCTTACTCGCCAGCATACATACAATTTAGCAGCTACCATTTACCCATATGCAACCCAACCCAATGGCGAAATGGCCTATCAAGGCGACATTACCTATACTATTAAAAAAGGCTCAAAGCTTGGAGGTAAATATGGAACTACTGTACTCATTAACTACGCTGCTGCTAATGGATTAGACACTACAAAATTAGCTAGTGGCTTAGGTTATAAAGCTGATTACAGTAAATTAGGTGCAGTATATTACAAAGATTTTAATGTTGAAATTCAAAAGAAGGTAAGTAAACCACTAAAATTTACTTTATTTTACGCCAACTTTGTTTATAATAAGGATGTTGCACAAGGTAAGGTAAACGAAGGTATAGTGTATGCCAATATTGAAGTATTAGAATTTACCTATAAATTTAATGATAAACATGCATTAAGAATGGAGTTTCAGGGCTTGCAAACCAAGCAAGATCATGGCGATTGGGCTACAATTGTTGCTGAATACACAATCTCCCCAAAGTGGTTTTTCTCAACTGTAAATCAATATAATTATGGGAATCACGTTAAGGCTGAAAGATTACTCTATCCTATAGGTCAAATTGGATTTATTAAAAACTCAACACGTGTTACCTTGGGATATGGGCGACAACGAGCTGGTATATTTTGCATTGGTGGTATTTGCCGCGTTGTTCCTGCTTCTAATGGTGCCACAATATCAATATCTAGTAGCTTCTAATTGAATAAAATTTTTGTCATGAAAACAATCTTACATTCATTTTTTGCCATAATAATATTAAGTGCATTTACCGCATGCGATCAAATTGACAGCGATATTATTGCTAATTTTGGTAAAGAAATTAAAAATGATACCACCAATGTAGATACCACTGGAGGCGAAGATACAATTGAAGTGAGGGAGAGAAAGGTACTTGTTGAAGACTATACTGGCCACACTTGCCCTAATTGCCCTCGTGCGGCAACCGAATTAAAAACTTTGGAGGCACTTTATGGTGAAAAAATTGTAGCCATAGCTTTACATGTTTCAACTACTTTTGCTGAGCCTCAGCCGCCAACATATACAGCCGATTATAGAACAACTGAAGGAACAGAAATGGACGACTTTTTTAATGTATCAGCAGCTGGTTTACCTAAAGGAATGGTAAATCGAAAACTTATTCAAGGAAGTAGAATTTTGCCGTATCAATCATGGGGTGGAGAAATTGGAAATATTATAAATGCACCATTAGATGCATGGATAAGTATGAAAAACTCCTTCAACACTGCACAAAATAAAGTTACTACAGATTTAAAAATTGATTTTGAAAATAGTATTAATGATGAGATAAAACTATGTGTTTTCTTAGTGCAAGATAGCATTATATCACCACAAAAAGATTTAGACTCTCCAACAGGAAAGATAATTGACTATGTACATATGCATATGTTACGTAAAGGATTAACTTCGGCATTTGGAGAATCAATAATTACTAATCCTAATGCATCAACACCAGAAATTACAAAATCATATTCGTTAGTATTAAGTAGCGACCAAATTCCAGAACATTGTAAAATTGTTGCTTTTATATACAAGGCAAGCAACTTCGAAATTATTCAGGTTCAAGAAAAGCATGTGAAATAACTTGAAAGTATTTGCATTTATATTTGTGTTTATTACATCAATTGTATGCTGCACAGCCTTTGCGCAAAGTTTTTCAGGTGGTGTAATGTTAGGTTTTAATGCCAGTCAGGTTTCGGGCGACAACTTAGGTGGATACAATAAACCTGGCATTTCAGGAGGATTTTTTGTAGGAAAAAAGATAAATGAGAAAAGCGGATTGGAATTACGCATGACATACCAGTCTAAGGGAAGTCGCGATGTGCCAAATTTTGAAAAAGGAAAATATACCGCTTATTATTTGAAATTAAATTATGTTGAGGTGCCAATAATTTATAGATATAAATTTAAGATGCTTTGGTTAATGGGCGGTATTTCGGGCGGCTATTTGATTAATTCTTCAATTGCAAATGAAAGTGGACCATTTCCCGAAAATAGCATTGAAAATAGACCATTTAATAACTATGAGATGTGCACACATTATGGTGTAGCGTTGCCATTTGCCGAAAAATGGGAAATCGAACTTAAATCTTCAGACACCTTTTTTCTGTTACCTATTAGAAAACACGCCAGTGGGGCGCATTATTTAGTTGATTTCGGACAGTTAAATAGTGTTTTGAGTTTTTCATTAAAATACAATTTCAAATAAACTACATTTGCTCTTGTTTGTTAACATTATATGAATAATATCGAAAACAAAGTTGTAGTTGCTGTTACTGGAGCAAGTGGTTCAATTTATGCCAAAGTTTTACTAGATAAATTGGTACAGTTGAAAGGACAAGTACAAGATGTGGCATTGGTAATGAGTAATAATGCTAAAGATGTTTGGCATTATGAGCTTGGCAATCAAAACTATGAAAAAATACCCTTTAAGCAATACCAAAAGGATGATTTTTTTGCCCCATTTGCTAGTGGTTCGGCAAAGTTTAATATAATGTTTGTTTGCCCCTGTTCCATGGGCACATTAGCTCGCATTGCATCTGGTATTTCTAATGATTTAACTACACGAGCAGCTGATGTTATGCTCAAAGAAAGAAGAAAATTAATTTTATTAGTTAGAGATACCCCATACAGTTTAATTCACATTAATAACATGAAAGTTATTACTGAGGCTGGAGGAATTATTTGCCCTGCAAGTCCTTCTTTTTATAGCAAGCCACAAAACTTTGAAGAACTTGCTGCCACAGTAGTTGACCGTGCTATTGATTTAGCTGGATTATCACTGAACTCATATCGATGGGGAAGCCAATAATTATGGTATAATTTTTGAATATATTGCTATACTTTTTTCACTAAATTTACACACTAAAAAATTACAATGAAAAAAACTAATTTACTTATAGCGCTTGTAGCTATAGCAGCTATAGCCTTTGGATTTATTACCAATAAAAAACAAGGAGCTATTGAAGGTATTAATATTGGTAATAAGGCGCCTGATTTAAAGTTCAAAAGCCCTAATGGAAAAGAATATGCCTTGAGTGAAGTAAACAAAGGTCGTTATGTTTTAATTGACTTTTGGGCTTCGTGGTGTGGGCCTTGTCGCATGGAAAATCCAGCAGTTGTGAAAGCTTACAATACATACAAGGATAAAAAATTTAAAGGTGGCGCAAAAGGTTTTACTATATACAGTGTTTCATTAGATAGAGCAATTGAACCTTGGAAACAGGCAATTGAAAAAGACAAATTAACTTGGGAATACCATGTTTCTGACTTGATGTGGTGGCAATCAGCTGCGGCAAAAGCTTATCAGGTTCAATCTATTCCTGCTAACTTTTTAGTTAACCCTAATGGTATTATTATTGCCAAGGGACTAAGAGGGGCCTCTCTAGAAGCCGAATTAGCAAAACATGTACAATAAATAATAGATTTACTAAAATTTTATTATTGCATTATTGAGTTTAAATAGAGTAGGTGTTGGGTTTTATTTTCAACTTTAAAACAATCACTAATTCTATGTCCAATGAGCCAAATGATAATTCCATTGGCATCGCACAATACATATGTTTTTTCTTTGGTTAATAAGTCAACTTTATTGTCAATTAAAATATCGCTTATTTTTTTTTTATGCTTCATACCTAAAGGTTGCATCATATCACCCTGCTGCCATTTTCTTAAAACAAGAGGGAAAGAAACTTTTTCTAAATCAAAATACGCTTCATTACTTAATGCATTGTTGTAATTTGTTTTTTCTTTTAATAAACTTTGTAGTGTTAAACTAATAGGAAAATCAATTTGATGATGAATGTTTTCAATCACAACTTCCTTATCAAAACTACGATTATCAAGTGTACTTAAAATCAAGGAGTCTCTATCCACTAAAACTTGATGCGTAGAACTGTAAAACATATTACCCGTTGATTGTATTGCATGTGAAAGCATATTTTGTATTTGTACCATGTTAAAACCATATTTTTTTAAGTATAGGTATAACAAGCTTTCACTATTTTGATATGCTTTAAGTAAATTCATTTTTATTGCTAACCCGTTTTGATGAATTGAGACTATTTCACTCATTGTTTTTTGATGCAATTCATGCAATAAATTGTATTCATCATTTAGGTGTTGCATACAGCTTAAAACGGCACTTTCAGCGTTACTTGATAGTTTTTTTAATACAGGTATTAAATGATGCCTAATTTCATTTCTTAAATAGTCATCTTTAGAATTACTACTATCTTCATTGAACTGAATATTGTTTGTTGTTGCATAGTTCTTAATAGACGTTTTTGTAGCAAACAATAAAGGACGTATTATATTTTCATTTTTAATTGGAATACCTGAGAGTCCTTGAATACCAGAACTTCTAAGCAAATTGATAAACAAAGTTTCGATGTTGTCATTGGCGTGATGGGCAGTAAGTACTTTTGTAAACTGATGCTGATTTATTAAATCATTAAAAAAATTGTATCGTAATTCACGTGCTGCCATTTGAATAGAAAGCTTGTTAGCATCAGCATAATTTAATGTATTAAACCTAACCGAATAAAGCACTATTTGGTTGAATTTGCAAGTTTCCATAACAAGCGTTTCGTCTGCGTCTGATTCACTATCGCGCAATGTAAAATTGCAATGTGCTGCAGCAAAATTATAACCTAGTTTCGAACAAATATTTAAAAGTACCATGCTATCAACACCACCACTAACTGCCAGCAACAGCTTATCTGAGGCGTCTATCAATTGATGCTTTTGTACAAATTGTTGAAATTGCTGAAGTAGCATATTGTTATAAATTTTCGCGAGAAATCATTTTGGTCATTACCTTTTGAAAGGCTCTGTAAATAATCATTTCAGTTACTACTCTTACATAGCTTTTTTCGGGAAAAGCTTTCAATTTGTAATTGAGGGCACTTTCACTGATATCGACTTTATATAATACGCGTGCAAAACGTTGAGCATTATGCTGCAAAAGTTCGAATAAATAAGGTTCAATAAACTCAAATAAATGTTGGTAAGCCGATTCTGGATTTCCTTCAAAAAGTAACAAATCATCTTCAATCCCAATATCTTTTTGCAATTGCTTAAAAGTTTCGGCTATAATAGCCAAACGCTTTTCATAAGGGGTTTGTAGAAATAATGATTGAGTATCGTTGCTATTCAAATTAAGACCAAATAATTAGAATTGTAAAGATATTGATTATTATATATGAATTACCTATATCATTTTCTATAAAAAAAAGCTGCACCTAAATTAGGGGTGCAGCTAAAATTTTTATTGTACTTTATTAATTGTTAATGATTTCTTTTACAGTAATCATATCAACATAATTATCGGCAATAGTGACCGAAGTAGGTCCGCCCATGGTAAAATTGAAAGTACTGAAATCAATATTTTGAGGATAAGTAAACATTTCTAAAACATCAGTTTTCATTTTAACCTTGCTAACATTAGTGCTTTTAACAGTTAAATTAGTTGGAAAGCTACGTGTAATTGTTCTAATGGTGTTATTTGGGGAGTTAAATCCACCTATATGGAAAGTTAAATCATTCCCTGAGGCACTCGAAGAGGTTCCTTCCATTTTTAAAAATATATATCCTGAATTCCATGTCCAAAACATATCATTTGCTGGGTCTAAAGCACCTGTTTGTGCACCAGATACATTTCTTACACTATCTACACCAATAGTAAGCTCAATTGCATTATAATCACCTACAGGAATGCTATCAATAGAAAGTGATAATGATGATGTATTAGCTTCGTTAATTAGGTAATAACTTTCTTTTTCTATAAATTTATTGCCATCGATTTTAGTTAATTTAATGTTAGAAATGTAGTATATAAATTTGGAAACATTGAAGGTGTTTCCAGCGGCATTGGTATAAGTGCTGGTATTTAGCACTAAATCATTGGAGCCAACTACATTATCGAAATCAATATTAATATTTCCCAATTGCTGTGTAGGTGTTGGTGTAGGAGTTGGGGTGGGGTTTTCCTTTATATTTTCCTCTGTTACTGGTTCATCTTTTTTACATGCCTCAAAGCTAATGATGATGGCGATAAGTATATTTAGGATTGTTTTTTGTGACATATGATGCATTATTGATTTCTGAATGTAAAGTTATAATTAATTCCTAAAGTAAATTTTAAATTATTTTTCATTTGAAAACCATTTAATTCTTGCTTTACCAGATGCTGGTAATTAAAGAAAAGAGTAGTTTTTTTGATATAAAAATCGAAACCTAAACTGGCAAATAAATTAGTACCTCCAGAGTTATTTAAGTTAGTATTTAAAATTTTATCATCATTCGTATTTTCCAATGCAGTACCTACGTAGAGCATCAAAACTGAGTTAACCAATCTTTTTTGATAAAAGCCATTAGTTTGAAAATTCCATTGATTTCCTTTCCGATAACCATATTTATTTGATGAGTTTAACTTGAAAGAAATATCAGACTGTAGACCAAAATTGTTTTTTCTAAGTTGATAACTTGCATTGGCAATATAGTCGATGGAGCCAGTGCCTAATTGTAGTTGCAGGAGATTTTCATCTTGAGGCAAGTTATTTACAAATACACTATAATGCGCTCCAAGTGGTAATTTTACTCCAATGCCAAACAGTAATCGTTGCTTAATTTTATTTTCTTTATTTTGAGAAGGTGAAATAAGCTCATACTTTAGTAATAAAATAGGATCGGACATGCCTATGTTTCTTACTGGAGCAGCTGCTTTACTTGACGACAACTTGTAATCGGCAATAGGAATAGTTCCCGAAAGTAATAGTCTTTTGGTTATAAATAATCGATAATTGATTTCATAATTGGTTAATACCTGATTCATTTGTCCGTGTAGGTGCTCTTTTCCATTTGCATGAATGTGGCTCATAGCTGCTCCTTTAAAGTAACGCTGTCGCATGTTTAAGCCTATCATGCCATTATAATCACTTGGCATAATTCCTTGATAAGTGATAAGCATATCGCAACCACAAGCCATCAAAACATAGTGCAATGATAAGCACAGTATGGTGAGTACTATTTTTTTCATAAATGTAAATTATAAGACCGTAAAGTCTGGGGAATAACTAATATTTTAAATATAAATTCAAAATAGGCGTTAATCGGGCGGTTGAAAAATAGGTAAGAAAAAACTGGAGAAATTGATTTGCATATATTTCCAAAGATTTTCTTTTTTAAGCTTTGATGAAAAATATTGCACATCAAATACGGTGGGGGAAAAGAGCTGAAATTCTGTTACTTTTAGTTGAATATTGTTGTCCTTAGATTGATTTTTTTCGAGTGCTTTAATTTCTTTAACTAATACACAGTTTCCATAACACTTCATTTCTACTGTATTTTTATTTTCGCAGTGACTCAACGCATTACTAGGGTTGGCCATAAAATTAACCCAAAGGCCAAATTGACTTCCAAGTTGAAGCATGAAAGAGTAGGCTATGGTTAAAGCTGTGATTTTCTTAAAAAGCATGTACAAAAGTAAGTCTCTATTAAAAGCAAAATATGATTTCAATCATAATATAATTTTAAATTTCTATTTGATTGTTTGTTGGAGTAATGATGCCATTTCTTGCTGTATTGCCAGCGCTTCAGCAGCAGCAAACAATGCAAAATCTTCGCCATTACCAGCATAAATAATACTTCTAGAAGCATTAACTAGTAATCCACAGTTTTTATTCATTCCGAATAGAGCTACTTCCTGCAAGCTACCTCCTTGTGCTCCAACACCTGGGACTAATAAAAAATGATGTGGAATTAAAGTCCTTACTTCGGCTAGCATATTGGCTTTGGTGGCGCCAATAACGTACATCATATTCAAATGAGTTCCCCATGAACTTGTTTCTTTTAATACTTCTTTATACAAAGCTGGATTTCCTTTAGTTTGAAAATCAAATGCCCCTTGATTTGAAGTTAAAGCTAAAATGATTGTCCATTTATTTTTATATTCTAAAAATGGTTTAACCGAATCGCTACCCATGTAAGGGGCAACTGTAATTGCATCGGCATTCATTGTATTAAAAAAAGCTTGCGCGTACATACTCGAAGTGTTGCCAATATCACCTCTTTTTGCATCGGCAATGACCAAATGCTTTGGGTAATTATTTTTAATATAGGCAATGGTTTCAATCAAAGTTTGCCAACCCACAATCCCTTTAGCTTCATAAAAGGCTGTATTTGGCTTAAATGCCACACAATATGGAGCTGTGGCATCAATAATTGATTTATTGAAAGACAGACAAGGATTTTCTTCCTTTAGTAAATGATTAGGAATTTTATGGATATCAGTATCTAAACCAACACATAAAAATGATTGTTGGACACGTATAAATTCGTTAAGTTCAGCGTATGTCATGTTTCAAATTAGCTATCAATTAATGAACTTTCTTTCAATTTCTCCATGTTTTCGGCCATTTGAAGTGAGTGAATCATTTCTTCAATGTTGCCATCCATAAAGTTGGGTAAATTGTAATTGGTTAATCCAATGCGATGATCTGTAATTCGGCTTTGGGGATAATTGTAAGTTCTAATTTTAGCGCTTCTATCGCCTGTGCTTACCATGGTTTTTCTTTTTTTGGAAATAGCTTCTAAATGTTTGTTAAGCTCAATTTCATATAGTTTGGTTCTTAACATAGCTAAAGCACGTTCTTTGTTTTTTAACTGCGAACGATCGACTTGACATGTAATAACGATACCAGTAGGTTTATGTGTAAGTTGAACTTTAGTTTCTACTTTATTTACATTTTGTCCTCCAGCACCGCTACTGCGTGAAGTTTGAAACTCTAAATCAGCTGTATTTATTTCAACATCAACCTCATCGGCTTCTGGTAAAACAGCCACACTAGCTGCAGAAGTATGCACACGACCTTGTGCTTCTGTTAAAGGCACACGTTGTACACGATGCACACCTGATTCATATTTTAAAATGCCATAAGCACCTTCGCCAATCACATTAAAAATTATTTCTTTGTAACCACCTGTGGTACCTTCGCTAAAATCATCAATTTCTATTTTAAAACCTTTGCCTTCGCAATAGCGAGTATACATTCTAAAAAGATCTCCGGCAAAAATACTAGCTTCATCACCCCCAGTTCCTGCACGTAATTCAATAATAGCATTTCTGTCATCTTCCGGATCTTTAGGTACCAACATCATGCGCACTTCTTCTTCCATAGCTTCTTTGCGGGCATTACTTTGTTCTAATTCAGCGCGAGCAAATTGCTTCATTTCATCATCAGATTCATTCATCAACATGTCTTTTGCTGTTTCTATGTTTAGAATTACAGATTTATATTCATGATAAGCTTCTACTAATTGCTTAAGGTCTTTATATTCTTTGTTCATTTGTTTAAACAAACGCATGTCGCTAATCACTTTGGGGTCACCTAATCTTAACTCAATTTCTTCATACCTTCTTTTAATAGAGGCCAACTTTTCAATTAAATCCATCTTTTTTACTTTTAAGGGGCAAAAGTAGTAAATAATACTATTGTTTTTAATGACAAAGTTTGAAAGGTATGGTATAAAATGATTGCGATGGCTTATTTATAGAGGCCATGTCGATTTTGATCACAAAACGGCATAGATTTTTAAAAAATTTAATTTATAGAAACTTTGATTAAAACGAACTAATATATAAAAGGAGATTAAACCATATCAAAAATTGAAAACCTTTGTTAAAGGATTCAATAACATAATTGTATATTTTCGCAACCGAATGAGTAAAACACAGCAAATAATTGATTACGTTAAATTTATTAGTCAATCTAATAATAGCCATGGCATACATTCGCCATTTGTTTTTAACATTTATAACGAGGTACTTAATGTAAAAAAAGAATATTATTTTTTTGGTCCTATTGAATCATTAAGGTCATCATTGTTGAATAATGATGCTGAGATTGAAATGGTTGATTTAGGCGCAGGTTCAAGCCTTGGTAATGCTAAAAGGAGAAAAGTATCTAAAATTGCTCGCAGTTCGCTACAATCACCAAAATATGCTGCCTTGTTGTTTAGGCTGGTAGATTTTTTTCAGCCTAAAACAATTATTGAACTTGGCACCTCATTAGGAATTACTACCTCATATATAGCAAAGGCACTTAGAAATAGCAGTATAGTGAGTATTGAAGGCAATCCATACTTAGCTCATTTGGCCAAAACAGGATTTCAAAAATTAGCCATTACTAATGTCGAATGTAGGGTAGGAAGTTTTGAAACACATTTTGTTCCAACATTAAGTGAGTTTAAGAAAATTGATTTTATACTTTTTGATGGAAACCATCGCTATGAGCCAACCATAAAGTATTTTAATGAAGCATTACCTTTTATTCACCCCAATACCATATTTGTATTTGACGATATTTACTGGTCGGATGAAATGAAAAAAGCATGGTTAGATATTAAGGAACATCCTCAAGTAACTATTACTATTGACATTTTCAAAATGGGTTTAGTGTTTTTTAGAAAAGGCCAAACAAAACAACACTTTAAACTAAGAATTTAAGAATGGAACTAATTGAAAGCTGAAATCACAAAATAAATAATTCCGCCCATTAAACCCGAAACCGGAATAGTTAGAACCCAAGCCCATAGCAAGTTTACAGTAATTCCCCAACGAACTGCAGAAGCTCTTTTGGTAATACCTACACCAATAATAGCGCCAGTTATGGTATGAGTAGTTGAAACAGGAATCCCTAATTGAGATACAGTAAACAATGTTAATGCACCAGCTGTTTCGGCACATACACCTTCCAATGGTGTAACCTTTGTAATTTTAGTCCCCATGGTTTTTACAATTCTCCAACCACCTAATAATGTACCCAATCCAATAGCTAAATAACAAGAGATAGCAATCCAAAAAGGCATTGAATCAGAATGAACTTTAGTTTTAATTTTATAACCATCTTTTAGTTTATCATGATCAACAAAATCACTAAAGATGGCAGCATTTGTGTAGGCATCATTTAATTTCTTTTTTTCAAAAATTAGCTCATTTGATGAGGCATCGAAAATTTTATCACCTTTGGTAAATACAAGTAAGTTTTTTTTGTTTTCAACATGGGGTTTTGCCTTTTTTAATTTGCCACTAGCATCTTTATATTCAATTTGAATAATTTCTGATACTTTTAAATAAGAAGGGTAGTCACCTTCAATTTTTCCATCACGATACAGGTTACCAAATACCATACATGCAGCGCAAATAATACCCATTACTTTTTGCGAATCGGCACCGCCATGACCCAATGAAAATGCGGCTGATGAAACCAACTGCAGTTTTTTATACATAGCTGTTTCGCGTGAAGCACTTTGCTTTTTTGCTTGAATAAAGTAATACCAAATGTAGGTAACAATAAA
Source organism: Bacteroidia bacterium (assembly GCA_035439485.1). GTDB lineage: Bacteria > Bacteroidota > Bacteroidia > UBA4408 > UBA4408 > CAIKXD01. Next base: position 9,468 of record DAORKI010000030.1, on the reverse strand, counting down.
AACACCTAATGTAATGGAAAGAATATAAAGCATAACTGGCTTCATATCCTGATATTTAATCATGTAATCCATTAAAAAGTAGGTAACTCCAGAAAGGCCAAAAATGATGGCCATTTTCAGCACAATTTTTCTAGAAATAGTTACTAAAGCAATAACAACAGCAATAATACCACCAATAAGAGGTGCAAGAAAAATAAATAAAATAACCTTTAAAATTTCGCCAGTTTCAATAACTGAAAATCCAGCATGCGCTATGGCTGCACCAGCAAAACCTCCAATTAGTGTGTGTGATGATGAAGAAGGAATTCCAAACCACCAGGTTAATAGATTCCAAAATGTAGCAGCAAGTAAACCAGCTAAAATTACATATAAATCTATAAAGTTGTTATCAACAGTTTTAGCAACGGTATTACCCACGCTCATGTCGAAAACCCAAAACGCAGCAAAATTAAAAACAGCTGCCCAAAGCACAGCTTGAAAAGGAGATAATACTTTTGTTGAAACAACAGTAGCAATAGAATTTGCCGCGTCATGAAAACCATTGATAAAATCAAATATCAAGGCTAAAGCTATAATTACAAGAAGTAACTGCATGAAAACCTATGAGTATTTAACAATAATTGATTCTAATACATTTGCTGCATCTTCACATTTGTCTGTTGCAGTTTCTAAGTTTTGTAAAATTTCTTTTACTCTAATTAATTCAATAGCGTCTTTTTCAGCATCAAATAATTTTGCAACTGCAGTGTCAAATACATCATCAGCCAAGTTTTCAATGCTGTTTATTTTTACACAAATTTCTTTAACTTTCTCAATGTTTTTTAAGTCTTTGAGTGCCATAATGCCATTGTGTAATTGTTCGTTGCCTTGCATAATCAATTCAGCAAGTTCAACCATTGCATTTGAAGGTTGTTTTAAATTGTATAGCTGAATTCGTTTTGCCGAACCATGTATAAAGTCTAAAATATCATCCACTGCAGAGGCTAGGTTATGTATGTCTTCTCTATCAAAAGGGGTAATGAATGATGAACTTAACTCATGAAAAATATTGTGTGTAATTTGATCTCCTTTATGCTCGAGTTCTTGTATTTCTTTAATATAAGCATCTCTCTCAGCAATGTCTTTAGATTTTAAAGCCTTAATTAGTATTTTGGAAACTTCTAATAAATTAGCTGAGGCGTCTTCAAATAAGGGAAAAAATTTTTTGTCTTTTGGTGAGAACAATTGTAGAATGTAATCAAATTTCATGTTTGAGTTTTCTTGAATGTGTCGCAAATGTAGGCTAAATAAGGATTAAAAAGAGCACTTAACAATTCCTTAACATTGAAATGACATTAGCTTAATATTGACTTTTAACAATCAATCTTTTTTAGGTTTTTACCTACGAATATGAAATTTATATGAAATAATTAGTAATGGCAAGCAATCAACAAAACTGCTTGAGGTAGATTATTCATCATTACTATCGACATCTTCTTCTTTTTGAGCAATGGGTGTTGAAGTGTCTTTTTCAGGTTTACCAATAATTTTATATTTACCTTCTCCGTTAACAATAGCAAGGTATTCAGCTGGGGTTTGTAATACTTTTAGTGCTTCTTTTATATCATCATCATACTTAAAGGATGCTTCCACTCTTCCATCTTGATAATAGTAACGACAAGCAATTTCTGATTCAATCAGCTGTTTAATTTCGAATTTAAAATTTATTAAGTCGGTTTTTTTCTTTGCAATAATTTTAGCCTTTAGTTTTTCATAATCGGCACTCACATTGGCATAATATTTCTCTTTTTTGGATACTTTTTCAAGTTCTTCCAATTGCTCCTCGCTTTTGGTTGTAAAATCAAATTTGGCTTGCTCCACATAGCTTACAAATTCATTATATTGTTGATCACTCAAAGTGAAAGTCTTTGCAGAAGGAATTTCATTGTTTTTAGCTCTAAATTCGGTAGCATAATTAAATATCAAATATTTTTGCATTAATTGAAATGAAACCAAATGGAAAGTTGGTGAAACAGTTTTAATGTCTGGGAAGATACCGCTTCCATCATAAATACTTCTTTTGTTTTTTGTTTTAAATTCAGTAATTAATGAATCAGCCACTTTTACTACACTTCCATCATCTTTTCTGTGAGAGTAATCAAGACTTTGAATACATCTACCACTTGGCGTATAATATTTAGCGATAGTTACCTTCATTAATGAATTGTATGATAAATTGAGAGTTTGTTGCACCAATCCTTTACCAAAAGTTCTTTCCCCAATAATTATTCCTCTGTCAGTATCTTGAATAGCGCCAGCCACAATTTCTGAAGCCGAGGCCGATCCGTTATCAACCAGAATTGCAAGAGGTATTTGGTCATCCACAGGGCTTGATGTTGCGTAATATTCGGCATTATTTGTTTTTACCTTACCTTTTTGTGATACAATTAATGTACCTTTAGGCACAAATAAGTTCACAATTTTAACAGCTTCTTGTAAAATTCCTCCACCATTGCCTCGTAAATCAAGCACTACAGCTTTAATGTGTTGTTTTTCTTTTAGAGATATTAATGCTTGTTTTACTTCAGCTGAACAATTGTCTAAAAACTTATCTAATCTTATATAACCCACTCCTTCAGCAATGGTGCCGAAATATGAAACATTTTTAATTTTAATTTCCTGACGGGTTAATGTTTTGGTTATTAGAGAAGCTTCTCCTTTGCGTTGTACAGTAATTTTTACCGTAGTGTTTTTTGCACCTTTCAACAAAGCAGTAACATCATCAACCTTTTTTGTGTAAATATCTTTATCATCAATCTTTAAAACAATATCTCCTGCTCTTAAATCTACTTTTTGAGCAGGCATTCCATAATAAGGTTCTGCAATAATTACCTTACCATCTTGCTGTTGAACAAGGGCTCCAATTCCAGCATATTCGTTACTAACATGAGATAATTTGTATTCATCAACATCTGATTCGGCAATAAATTCGGTGTAAGGATCCAATGATTCGAGCATGGCATCAATACCTTTATGAATTATTTTTTCAGCCTTGACATCATCAACATAATTAGCATTTAACTCACGAAATAAAGTAATGAAAATGTCAATGTTTTTAGATATTTCAAACAAATTGCTTTCTTCGAAGGCGAAAAAGCCAATTGAAGAAAATGCAATAACCACAACAATAATTGGCTTCTTAAACTTGTTTAATATGTTGCGTAAACTTTGCATAATTGGCTTTTAGAGAATCAAAAATAAGTATAAATGCGATTCATTTGAAAATTTTAGCCGTTTTTAACGCTTATGAAGCTTAATCCCCAATTATTTTATAAAATCTTTAATTAATTGACTTAACTTTTGTGGGGCTTCTAAATTAATGGTGTGGCCGCTTTGTTCGATTATTTCCAAATTTGAATTTGGGATTGCAGCATTTATAGCATTAGCTAAGGAAATTGGGAAAAGCATATCATTTCGACCATGAACGATAAGCGTTGGAGCTTGCACACTTTCAAGCTCTTTTAAAAAATCCTTTCGTTCTTCAGTAGCTTGCATTAACTTTAAAATTGATTTTGGGTCGGGTTGTAAATCTTTTCTCATGGTTTTCATAACTTCAATTGGAATAAATGGATTTTCGAAATATGGTTGACCCAAAACATATGGCAACATTACGTCTAACAGTAAATCATAACCTCCAATTTTAAGTGCGTTTTTCCATGAAAGTTCAATTGAATGGTATAGTTGGGTTTTATGAGCAAATGAACTAACCAAAATTAACTTATCTAATAAACTTGGATAGTTTACGGCAAAATGCTGTGCAACCAAACTACCATAGGAAATACCAACAATGCTAATGGGTTTTCTGACAATTGTATTTATTAGTCCAAAAACATCTTGCGCATGCTCATCAAAATTTCTATAATTTTCTGTTACAGCTGATTTACCTTGAAACACCAAATCCATCAAAATAATATGGTAATCATTTAACAGTGGTTGAATGGTAAATTCCCAAGCTATAGTGCTTTGGGTTAGCCCGTTTAAAAATAGTACTTTTTTATCAGATTGCTCATTACCTCTAAACTCATAATAAATTTGAAGATTATCGTGTGTATTAAAATACATATTTGTTATATTTTATTAGCTATTTAAATGCCTCAGTATTAATTTGTTCTTTACAAATTTGGTATTCATAATGCAAATGGTTACTACAAATTATTATTAATTTGTTTTTAGTATAATTATCTAACATTTGTTGATACCAATCAATTGCTTTTGCATCAAGATTGGAACATGGTTCATCGAGCAGTAAAACAGGACATTCAGACAATATTGCCAACGTTAATTTTAAGCGTTGTTTCATGCCTGAAGAAAATACTTTTAGTGTTTTTTGAGAGGCATGCGCCAAACCACTCAATTCTAAAATTTCATCACAAGTTAATTGATTATAAAAAGGTTTAAATTTTTGCTGAAATTGAATACTTTCAAAACAAGTAAATTCTTCAATTAACTCAATATATGGTGCAGCGTAGCTGATAAGTTGATGTATATTTTCAGGTTTAACTTCAAGGTTATTATGTTTATAAATTATTTTGCCTTTACCCGCTTGCATAAAGCCTGAAATAATTTTTAGTAAGGTAGATTTACCTGAACCATTTCCACCTAATATAACACAAGGACTGTTATGAGTAAAATGGTGATTGAAGTTTTTGATTATCCATTCATTACCAAATTTTTTGCCAATCTCATGAGCAAATATTTCCATTTTTATAATTAGGAGATTTACTGTAAAGAACCACGCATGATGCCGTTGGTGCTATTTTTAATGAATGCAATAATTTGATCTTTTTCAGGTATTTGTGGAGCTTCGTGTTCAACTATATTTAGTGCATTGGTCACATTATATCCTTTCACATAAATTGTTCTATAGATATCTTCAATAATTAAAATTGTTTCTTGCGTAAAGCCTCTTCTTCTTAATCCAACAGCGTTTATCCCAACATAGGAGAGCGGTTCACGGGCAGCTTTAACAAAAGGTGGTACATTTTTTCTAACTAGAGTTCCGCCAGTAATAAAAGCATGAGCGCCAACATTTACAAATTGTTGAACAGCAACTAAACCTTCCAAAATTACAAAATCTTCAATGGTAACATGTCCTGCAAGATTGACTGTATTAGCTAAAATAACATTGTTTCCTACTTCACAATCGTGTGCAACATGCACATAGGCCATAAGCAAGCAATTGCTTCCCACACTTGTTTTTAGCCTATCGGAGGTGCCTTTATTAATGGTAACACATTCTCTAATGGTGGTATTATCACCAATTTCGGCTGTTGTAATTTCTCCTTTGTATTTTAAATCTTGCGGGATAGCGCTAATTACAGCACCTGGAAAAATTCTGCAATTTTTGCCTATTCTAGCACCATCCATAATGGTAACATTAGGTGCAATCCAAGTTCCATCACCAATTTCAACATCATCATAAACAGTGGTAAATGGACCAATTTCAACATTATTACCAATTTTGGCTTTGCTTGAAACTACAGCATTAGGATGAATCATGGTGTAAAATTTATTTCTTGAAAAAGTTCAAACTTATTTAACTTTAGCAATTTGTGCTAGCATTTCAGCTTCCATTACTGGTTTTCCTGAAACGTAGGCTATTCCCTTCATATGGCATAGCCCTCTTCTAATAGGGGTTAATAAATCGAGTTTAAAAACTACAGTATCGCCTGGAACCACTTTTTGTTTGAATCTAACATTATCAATTTTCATAAAGTAAGTCAAATAGTTTTCGGGGTCTGGAACAGTTTTGAGCACTAAAACACCGCCACATTGTGCCATTGCTTCAATCAACAAAACACCTGGCATTACAGGCTCACCTGGAAAATGACCTTGAAAAAAATACTCGTTCATGGTTACATTTTTTACACCAACCACATGCTCAGTTGAAAGCTCCATAATTTTATCTATAAGCAAAAATGGTTGGCGGTGAGGTAATAATTTCATTATTTCCTGTACATTCATCAATGGTTTCGCATTGAGGTCATAAAGCACTAGGTCTTCTTTCTTTTTCTTTTTGGAAGCGGCTAAATCTTTAATTAATTTTGCAAACGCCACATTAGCAGCATGCCCTGGTCGAGCAGCTAAAATATGTCCTTTAATTGGCATTCCTACAAGCGCTAAGTCACCAACTATATCTAATAATTTATGTCGCGCAGGTTCATTTTGATGATGTAATGTGGTATTATTTAACACACCTTTACCTTGCACTTTCACCGTAGGCTTGTTAAATACTTTGGCAAGATGATCAAGTTTATCTTGTTCAATATCACGGTCAACAATAACAATAGCGTTATCTAAATCACCTCCTTTTATTAAATTATGATGAAGCAATTGTTCAAGTTCATGTAAAAAAACAAAGGTGCGACACTCAGAAATACCTGCTGTAAATTCACCTATATGATACATTGAAGCATGCTGCGTACCTAAGGTAGGAGAATTGTAATCGACCATTACTGTAATTCGAAAATCTTCGGAAGGAACGGCCAACATTTCTGCCTTTTTAATTGGGTCTTCATAGGTGAGTGTAGAGTCAAATACAAAATACTCTCTTTCGGCATTTTGCTCAACAAAACCTACTTGGTTTATGGCATCAACAAAAGGTTTTGAACTACCATCCATAATAGGAATTTCGGGGCCTGTTACTTCAATTAAGGCATTGTCAATTTGAGTTCCTACAAGGGCAGCCAACACATGCTCAATAGTACTAATTTTTACCCCATTTTTACCGAGCGTAGTCCCTCTTGATGTATCAACCACCAAATCAACATCAGCATCAATAATAGGCTGATCGGGTAAATCAACCCGTTTAAATTTATAACCATGATTTTCGGGTGCAGGAACTATGGTAAGTTTAGTATGAGCTCCTGTATGTAGCCCAACACCCTCAACACTTACATGCGATTTTAATGTTCTTTGTTTTTCGCTTGTCATATCTTTCTTTGAACTTGTTTTGTTGGACAAAACTATGCTTTATTTTGATTTAAAATCATCTTTTCTAATTCTTGAATCTTTGCCTGTATTTCTGGCAATTTTCTGAACATTACATAAGACCGTTTGTAATCGCCAATACCAAATGCTGGTGAACCTTGAAAAATCTCATTTTCATTAGTAATGCTTTGTCCAATTCCGCTTTGGGCTGCTATTTTAGTTCCTTTAGCAATAGTTAAATGACCAATTATTCCAACTTGACCACCAATCATACAATTGCTACCTATTTTAGTGGAACCAGCAATACCTGTTTGAGCTGCTATAACTGTATTTTCACCTATTTCAACATTGTGAGCAATTTGGATAAGATTATCAATTTTTGCTCCTTTTTTAACAATAGTAGAACCTAATGTTGCTCTATCAACGGTAGTATTGGCGCCAATTTCAACATGGTCTTCAATTATCACATTGCCAATTTGAGGCACCTTTTTATAGTTGTTTTCATTGTTAGGTGCAAATCCAAACCCATCTCCACCTATTACAACACCAGAATGAAATGTGCAATTGTTTCCTATTACGCAATCGGAATAAATTTTAACACCAGCAAATAAAATGGAGTTGTCACCAATATTAGTATTATCGCCTATAAAAACTTGAGGATAAATTTTTACATTATTCCCAATTTTAACATTATTGCCAATGTATGCGAAGGCACCAATGTAAACATCTTTACCTAATTGCGCATTAGAAGCTACAAAACTTGGTTGTTCAATTCCAGTTTTGTTGTTTTTTATTTGGTTATAGGTTTCAAGTAATAATGCAAAACTTTCGTAAGGCTTATCCACCCTAATTAAAGTAGTGGTAATTGGCTTTTCGGCCACAAAAGTTTTACTTACAATAGCAGCTGTTGCCTGAGTTGAATATATAAATTCGGTATAGGCAGGATTAGCCAAAAAAGTGAGTGATTTTTCTTTTCCTTCTTCAATTTTAGCGAGTGTGTTCACAACGGCATTGGGATTTCCTTCTACTTCTCCACCTATAATTCCTGCAATTTGAGCGACTGTAAATTCCATTTTTTTTAATGATAATTAATTGGTGTAAAACTAATCTTTAACTACACATTCTTTAGGATAACACATAAAAAACTTTTCCACAGTATTGGATAGTACCGATATGTTGAGTTGATCAGCAGCATCAGCAATATCAATCATAGTGCCATCACGATATAATAAATTTATTTTATCATCGCCAGGTTTATATGCATTATTGGTTACTGAATCGCTAATTAGAAAGTAAGATGCTTCATCAGCATTAAGGTTTAATATTGTTTGCACTTTTTTACTAATAGTTGACTGTTTTTCTGCTTCAAAAGGGTTATTAGATATTTCAATATGTAAAAGTTTTCTATCAATTAGTTGATTGCACAACAAGTTCAACACTTTATCATCGTTCCATTGCCACATTTTTATTGAAGTAAAAATATCATAGTCATCTAAACGACTAAACACCTCAGATATTTTTGATTCATCAAAAAATTGTTGCTGCGTTATTTCATGCTTTAAAAAAAAAGCAAAAGGAGGTGTGGCAGGCAAATCAATTCCCAATTTAGTTAAATACTTAGCACGTTGTAGTATTTTTACCAACATATGTTCAGCACATAACACGGTTTTATGTAAATACACTTGCCAGTACATTAACCTGCGCGCAATAATAAATTTTTCAATTGAATAAATACCCTTTGCTTCAACAGCCAAAGTATCATCTTTTACTCTGAGCATACTAATGATACGGTCAGAATTAATGATACCTTCTGAAACCCCAGTAAAAAAACTATCACGTTTTAAATAATCTAATCTATCCATATCCAACTGGCTGCTCACCAATTGGTGTAAAAAGTTTTTGCTATATTTATTTTGAAAAATTTGAATAGCTAAACTTAATTTACCATCAAATTCATCATTTAGCTTGTTCATGAAAAGCAAAGAAATTTCCTCATGATGCACATCTTTTACAATTACGGACTCTAGCGCATGCGAAAAAGGGCCATGGCCTATATCGTGCAACAAGATGGCAATAATAGCTCCTTCAGCTTCTTCGTTTGTGATTTCAGTTCCCTTACTTCTTAAAGTATCAATACATGTTATCATTAAGTGCATAGCACCTAAGGCATGATGAAAGCGTGTATGTAAGGCTCCGGGGTAAACATAAGCAGTTAAGCCCAATTGTTTAATTCTGCGTAAGCGCTGAAAATAGGGATGTTCAATAATATCGAAAACCAATTCGCTAGGAATGGTAATAAACCCATAAATAGGATCGTTGATTATTTTTTGTTTGTTGAGCAAAGTAGTTTTAATAGAGATGCAAAGTAAAACAATTTTTAATTAGCTGATTGGCTGATGGGTTAATTTGGAAATGAGTGAATTTGAAAATTTGACAATGTTTTAATTTGGAAATGAATGAACTTGAAAATTTGTGAATGGTTTAATTTGGAAATGAATG
>DAORKI010000029.1:0-36465 GCA_035439485.1 Bacteroidia bacterium | reverse complement strand
CAGTTTATTTTACAGCATCAACTCAAAGTGCAACAAACTTTAACTGGAATTTTGGAGATGGTACTGTGATTATAAATGGACCAGCCAACGTGGCTCATACATACTCTCATGTGGGCAATTATACTGTTACTTTTGAAGCAAGCAATGGCGTTTGCAGTTCTATTATAAATACTTCTATTGAAGTTACAAACGCAACTGGTTTAACTGCAATGGCAAGTAACAACATTCAAGTTATTAGTAATGGCAACAAAGTAATTTTTCGATTCGGTAACAAAATGGAAGGAACAGGCAACATTGAAGTAATTAATTTGTTAGGTGAAGTAGTGGCTCATACTGAAAATGTCCCTTTAAAAGGCTCAAAGGAAATTGAAATGAATAACATTGCTGCAGGTCACTATGTAGTGAAAATTTATTCCAATAATAATTTGTTTACACAGAAGGTTTACCTAAGTCGTCAATAGTATGATCCATTGCATTAATTTTTTAGTTGGACTAAAAGATTAATGCAATGGTAAATGCCGATACAACTTGAAACTAGTACAATTTGGCTATGCCGCAATTGGGCTAATTTGAAAGTAATATCAGTATAAAAAGTGATTAAAATTATTCAAGGATAATGAATAAAGCCCCGAAGATTTTGAATCCTTGGGGCTTTTTATTAGGTTGTAACTAAAAGTAAAATTTACTATGCAACAACCTTAACGTTATAATTTCCACTATTGGCTACATTGAAAACAGTTTCATAAATCGACAAATAAAGAAACCCGGAAGCAACAGCAGTAGTTGAGAGTTTGGTGCCCGCTTTTTGCATGCTTCCATTTTCACCTATGCGGTAAACCACATTCCCAAATATCGGCAAAGCATTACAATCATGATCATTGCCCGCAGTCCAAGCTCCTCCTGGAGGTAAATAAGCTCCGCTTGGTTTATGACTTTGATTAGATAAACTAGCCATAATAATTTCGCCTTTTGCTTCTAAACTGAACTTTTGGCCTTTGTTTAACTTAATATTTGTTTTTAGCCAGCCTCCGTTCAAATTCGCAGAAATGTGTTGATTGGCCTCTAGTTTAAAATTTCTAACTGAGTTTTGTGCGTTTTCATCGGGCACAATTTCAACACTTACAATTTTTTCGCGAGGAATAGTTAAATTTCCAAACTCGGTTTCAATCTCCATTAAAGAAACATCTAAAACACCTGGAAATCTATAGTCACCAACCAAGGTAATAATATCATCGGCAATATAATTTTCTATCCCATATAGCGTTTTAACGTAATTATAAGCGGCTTCTACTCCATATTCTGGGTAGGCACAATTATCTTTATCTAAATAGCTTTCCAACACTGGGATGGCATTCATTTCAACATTACACAATGATTTAAAAGTGTGTTGACAATCGGCTTCATTACCCGACTGCAATAAATCAACATAAGCAGCAATTTTTTGCTTTACTTTTTCAGATGCAATAATCCCAAATTCAATTAAGTTCAAATCTTTTACAGGAATATTTAATACCCCATAATTGGTATTTAATACCACATTTTCAATTTTACTTAACCCGCTCATTACATTTCCGTTTCGGAGTTTGATGCAAAGGTTAGCCATGTTTTTTTTTGCTTCCATACATTAGGAATTTTTTGAATGTTTAATTAATTTAAACTCATTAAATATGTGCCATAGCCGCTTTTAAGAAGGGGTTTCGCTAACTCATGTAACTGTGCTTTATTAATGAAACCCATACGATAAGCTATTTCCTCAATGCATCCAATTTTTAAACCTTGTCGTTCTTCTATCACTTGAACAAATTGCCCAGCTTGCATTAATGATGCAAAAGTGCCTGTATCGAGCCATGCCGTTCCTCTATCCAAAATGCCTACTTTTAATTTTCCTGCTTGTAAATAGTGTTTATTTACATCTGTTATTTCATATTCACCTCTTGGACTAGGCTTTAACTCTTTAGCAATTTTAATTACATTGTTATCATAAAAATACAAACCAGGTACAGCATAATTTGATTTCGGAAGAGTTGGTTTTTCTTCAATACTCACAGCTTTCATTTGTTCATCAAATTCAACAACACCGTATCGTTCAGGATCTGAAACATGATAAGCAAATACTACACCACCATGCGGATCTTTATACTGTTGCATAAGGGTTCCTAAACCCGAACCGTAAAAAATATTATCTCCTAAAATTAGCGCCACTTTATCATTTCCAATAAAATCAGCTCCAATCACAAAAGCCTGTGCAAGTCCATTAGGAACTGCTTGTTCTGCATAACTAAATTCACAGCCTAAATTTTTTCCATCGCCTAACAAACGTTTAAAATGGGGCAAATCATGAGGTGTTGAAATTATTAATATCTCATTTATTCCAGCCATCATCAAAACTGATAATGGATAGTATATCATTGGCTTATCATATACAGGCATTAGTTGTTTACTAACGGCAAGTGTTAATGGATGCAATCGTGTGCCAGAACCACCAGCTAAAATAATTCCTTTCATATTTCTTGTAAATTTTAAATGGCTAAAAGTAAAATTTATTGTTTAAAGTACGAAAAGTACAAGGGTGTATAATATTATTTTCAAAGATATTAAAGGCTAGTTTTGCTAAATTTGCATCAAAATATTTATTATGATTAAAAAAAATTTGCTCCTATTGCTTACTGCAGTTAGTTTTCAACTTACAGCACAAACTAAAATAAATGTTGTGGGAAATACCGATGGAAATGTGAGCAATATTCAAATAAGTTGTTTCCCAAATTATATTGAAGAGATTGAGTTTGTTGAAAAAGCTAAATTAAATGGAACTGCATTTAAAGTTGAAATTAACACACACTTGCCTCAATGTGTTCAATTGAATGCAGATTCGGGCATTTATTTTTTATTGACCATTTCCGATAAAGATGACCTTGCTGAGATACGGAAAGGCCAGGGTGAAATTTCAATCCTTAATGAAGTAAACTTTTATACAAAAAACAATAAAATTTTAGGTGTTGGAGGAGGTAAAAATGCAATACAACAATCTTTTTACAATCAATTTAAGCAAGAGTTTACTGATAAATATGATAGTTTAATTTTAAAATCAAAAGGTAAAACAATTGATGCTTTTGAAGAGGAATTGTTTTTAATAAAAAAAAATAAGCTCAAATGGTTGGAAAAAGCAAAACAAGAAAATCCATTTGTAAATTACATAGCTACATTAATTAAAAAAGAAATAAATTATGCATATTATGCTTGTTTGCTTGGTTATGCTGCGCATGATTGTACTTTAAAAAATGTGTCTATCTCAAAAAGTTTACCTTCAACATTTAATGATGAGATTAAACAAATTGAACTCAATGCGGATGAAATGATGTATACAAGCTGGTACAAAAAATTTTTATTGAACTATATTGCCTATTATGGATCAGAGGCACTTACTTTTAAAAACCCAAACAACTTTACAAATATTGTTAGAGAAGAGTTTAAGTTAATTGAAACATTGCTAAAAGGAAATTGCAAACAGTATGTTCTTGCAAAATGCTTACTTAGGAGCTGTGATAAAATTGATGCTGATCTCTCAAAAAATATGATGAATAAATTAAAGGAAATTGATAAGGAAGGTAAAGTTTTCAAATACGTACAACAGCAGTGTGCAGGAGCAATTGCACAAATTACCAGTGAAAAGAAAATAGAGAAAACATCAAATGAAAAGAGTACTAAATATCCTATTTTACTGAATCAGGATGGCAAAGAGGTGTATCTTGAACAATTTAAAGGTAAAGTCGTGTACATTGATTTTTGGGCTAGTTGGTGCGGACCTTGTCGTCAACAATTCCCATTTTCAAAAAAATTACATGAATCACTTTCTAAAAAACAACTTGAAAAAATTGCCTTTTTGTATATCTCCATTGATGATAACGAAGAAAACTGGAAGAAAGCAATTGAACAAAATCAATTACAAGGAATACAGGGAATCAGTAAAGGTGGTTGGTCCAGCGAAGTATGTAAGTTTTTTAATATTAGCAGTATACCTCGTTATATGATTTTGGATAAAACAGGTAAAATTGTTGATGAAAATGCTAAGCGCCCAGCTGATGAATCCTTGAGAGAAGATTTATTGAAGTTAATGGCTGAATAAAATGCCTTAGTTTTTAATTAATTTTACAAAGCTTACCTGATTAAATTCAATAAGCTTTAATAAATAGATGCCTTGTGGAAGGGATTTAAAATTTTGTTGATTAATATCTTTTCCTTCATATACAAGTTGCCCAGAAATATTTGTTAAAACAAAATGAATGTTTGTTTTTGCTGGAAGCACATGAATATTATCGTAAAACGGATTAGGCCATACTTGATAGTTTTTTTCTGCCAAATAATTTTTACTTGTTACAGTGCAATTTAAGTCATTGATTTTTTGCCAAAGCTCATCATCAAATACGGTAACAGCCAATGACGAAGAATACGCTTCATTCCCAAACCTAACCACTACCAATTTTTGAGAAGGCACTATGTATATTTTTTGATCATTCTTTCCAAGTGCTGCATACATATCAGCAGGTGCGCTTGGACAAATAAAACCATTGAATACTAATTGTGAACTTGGGAGCATAAAATTTGGTTTTCCATTCAGCCATGTGAGGTAGCCATAAGAAAGATTTTGACTTTGTGAGCTGTTAATCATGGATTGAAAGTAATTGGTGTCATTTAAAATAGTATCAGTATTCCAAATTCCTTTATTTAAGCAAAGCAATCCAAATCTTGCAGCATCTCTTGTTTTACTGAAGTAAATATCTTGTATCCAAACACCAGAACTCATATTAATTCTATTTTTAATACTGTTATTAGTAAATGTATTTAAAGAGGTATTAACTGCTATAGGCAGAATGTCTTGTAATTTGCGATAGGCACCTGTATGATAGGCCCATCTGATTCCTACGGGGCTATGATATTGCAAGCAGGGTGGACTGTCATCTTCATTGCTACACGTTGAAATAATATCATCTAATCCACTTGTCATTGTAAGTAGGTGCTTAATGGTAATTGAATCTTCTTGTACCATATTACAACTACTCCAACCGCTTCCTAAATGCTGTGTCACACTTTGACTGATATTTAGTGCGCCTTGATTTTGAGCAATACCAGTTAAAAATGCTGTTAATGTTTTTCCTGCCGAAGCCCAATACCAAATCGAATCTTGTGTAAATGAACCAAAATATTTCTCAAGCACAATTTTGCCATCTTTTAATATGATAAAACCTTTGGTGTTTCGTTGCTCTAAAAAGTTATATAAACTATCTATTTTATTTTGACACCAATTTAATGAACTTGGGCTAATAGTGTCCCAATTTTGGGGAGATGCAGTTGGAAAATAGTTAATTTGTGCTTTTACATTTAAAGCAAGACTATTTATAATACTGTATTTATTAAATATTTATTCATTGGTTTATTTTTACTATCGTTTGACAATAAAAGTTCACATTGGTTTAATCAAAATACAAAAGGCTCGCTTGGTAGCGAGCCTTTTGTTTATTAAAATGAATTATTATTGCTTTACCAATCTTTCTACTCTATAAAAACTATCGTTGTTTATTTTCACAAAATAAATTCCATTACTTAAATCATCAATAGCAATATTAACTTTAGTTTGATTTGCTGCTACATTCATTTCTTTTACCAAACGTCCTGAGTAATCAAATACAGAGGTAACTAAGGCTTTACCTGAAGGGTTTTGCAACATTACAGTAACATTTTCCTTAGCAGGATTTGGCACTAAATGAAAATATAATAGGTTTTGATTATCAATTACATTGGTAATTGTTGCAGGGAAACATGTACCAGCAATTGTGGATGTAGTTCTTTCACCTTTATTATTTACAATGTCAACTATTTCGCTAATACAAATCCAGTTTTGACTTATACCCGAAAAATAAACCCTTACCAATCCTTGTGGGTTAATATTGCGGTCAACAGTTGAATCTATCATTGAAATTCCAAAAATGGAATTTGTATTGGCATTGAATCTTAAGTCAACAGGAAAGTCAATAGGATCAACAAGGCTTACTACACTTTGTATGTAAACACCACTAATACTGAATTGAAATGCTGTAACATCAGAATTTGGGTTGCTGATATTAACATCTAAATAACCACCAGCTAAATTTACATTCACAATTTCTAAATTTGTAAGTTCATTAGGATTGGTCACATTTCTAGGAAAATTACAATTGTATTGAGGGCTTCCTCCTGGATAAAGAATGTATGAATTTTTACTACACCATTTAACTAATTCAGCATCATATATAGATTCAACTCCATTTCCACTAACATCAATGCATGGAACAGTATTACTAATGCTTGTTTCAATGTCATCCATATATACATCTAGGTCAGTGGCATTTAATAAGGCATCACCTTGGCGATCACCAGCAAATGCACCACCACCGCATACTCCGTTGCAATCAACTACTGAAGCACCTCCTGGTATTCCAGCGCAATCAACAAATGGTGTGCATGTAGGTAAAATACTAAAAGATGGGCCATTGATTGAATCTTGTTCAATATGCATACAGATTTGAGTTGCATTATTCACATAATTAATTTCTTGATGACCAAATGCATCGGGCAAATGAAGCGCATTAATAATTACTGCTAGCCTATAATCGCCAGTTGGAACATCAGTAATATCAATCCATTGGCATTGTGTACCAGCACCATAAACATCATAACAACCTGCTGAAATACCCATATTCCCGCAGTTGTACTGTCCGGATCCACACAAATCCATCACACAATAACCGTTTTTGTGTCCAGCTGGTATAATGTTATTATTTATATCATACAACCTATAATCGCCATAACCTTCATAATGAGCATGACCATGACAATTATTAGTATTAAACATGCCAGGTTGAGTAGAAACAGTACCTAAGTAGTAATCAAGGGTTCCAACATTATTTATCTTTGATGTAAATCTAATAACATTTCTTGTTCCATATTGCAATAAGCAACCTTCTTGAACATCGCAATTAGAAGCTGTAATTGTTTGAAGCGCAAATGAATTTACCAATGAAATTGAGTCAAACTCTAAATCTGGGCCTTGGCAAAGTGGATTGGGAAAATAAATGCAACTACCATCATCTACCGTAGCAATTGGGTTATAATTACAAGATGCTGGGTCCATACAACCAGTAATTGGACCTACATAGGTAAAATCAAAATTAATAGGACTAGTGCAATCATCTAAAATGTCTCCAATTCTGAGATAATAAGTATTTCCAGCAATTAAGGTAGTAATTATTCGTGATTGCTGACCACAATAATCATCATTAAAAGTATAAGTTCCTGTTGCATCTTCAGTGTAATTTCCTGTACAATTAGAATACATCCAAATAGCAGTATTACAAGTGTTTGTGCTGCATGTGGTTACTTCATAAGTTCCAGATGTAGTGCAATTATAAACATACCAACTATCTTCAAAGTTTGCTGTATGTGTTCCCAATGCAAGAGGAATAGCAGAGGTACAATATGTTCCTGGAGGGCAGGCCATAGCATGAGTGGTGCCATAACCATAAGCATTACCATTGGCAATCAAGGTACCATCTAAATACAACCAAAATCCTCCTGGTGCATATATACCATCGCCATAGGTATCATGAATTGAAAAAATAACACAACTGTTTGATGGAATGCAAACAGTATCACCATTAAATGTTCCTGACGCAAGCAAAACACCAGCGCCAGTCTTAATATCCCACGAAATTTCGTTAGGCCAAGTATCGGGTACAATGTTTACAATAACCTCTGATTGACCAGGTCCGCAAGCAGCTTTGAGGACTTCAACCCCAAATATTGTACTAAAAAAAGTAAAGAGTAATAATAATTTGTTTTTCATAATTTAAGTTTTGGAAAAAGCGAATATATAAAAAAATTGTTAAACTAAAAATCTTGTATAATAATTTAACTTCCGTTACAATCAAAAATGGATTAACTTATTCAGTTTCTTAATGATTTAAATCAAAAATCTTACATTAGCTTCCTTAAAATGCATTATGCAACCAATTATTACATTAAAAAATATTGTTAGATCATTTAGTATAGGTGCTGAAGAAGTGAAAGCATTGCGTGGTGTAAATTTAAACATCAATAAAAACGAATATGTAGCATTAATGGGGCCAAGTGGCTCGGGAAAATCAACATTAATGAACTTATTAGGATGCTTAGATACTCCTACATCTGGCCAATACATACTCAATGGGACAGATGTGAGCGTTTTGGATGATAATGCGCTAGCACAAATTCGAAATAAAGAAATTGGTTTTATTTTTCAAACCTTCAACTTATTACCAAAATCTACTGCCTTGGATAATGTTATTTTACCACTAATTTATGCAGGTATGGGAAAAGAAGAACGTCAAGCAAGAGCCTTAAAAACATTAGAAGATGTTGGCCTTGCAAACCGTGTAAAACATAAACCAAATGAACTCTCGGGTGGACAAAGGCAGAGGGTAGCTGTTGCAAGGGCATTGGTAAATAACCCTGCTATTATTTTGGCCGATGAGCCTACTGGTAACTTAGATTCAAAAACCTCGGTAGAAATTATGGGTTTGTTTGAAGAAATTCATAAAAAAGGAAATACCATAATAGTGGTTACACATGAAGAAGACATTGCTCGTCATGCTCATCGCATCATAAGATTAAAAGATGGTATAATTGAATCGGATGAAGTAAACAAAGAAATAGTTAAAGTTAGTGAACGAGTTTAATATTGAATTTATGGGCAATTTAATTGACGAGTTCGATACATTAAACCTTGGTTTAATAACGAACAAATCAAAGAAAGAATTGAAAATAGAAGTAAAAATTATAGGATGAAAAACAAAAATTATTACATAATTTTTCTCAAATGAAGTTAATTAAAGGATTCTTTAAATGGTTTTTAATCATACTAATAATATTAAATTTATTGATATTAATTAGTGGAAATACGCATATTTATAAAGGACTGCAAAATACCTATTTTAAAGGAAGAAGTGGTCCATCTCCAACAGAATATACCATTTTTGAAAACAATGAAGTTAAGGCTGGAAAAGAGCAAGTATGGGCTTTGGCAAATAATTATAACAAATTAAAGTTGCCTGAAATAGCAAAAAAAGAATTAAATGAATATCATTCACTTGCCTATTTGGTCTTTAAAAACGATTCAATTTTGTATGAAGAATATTGGGATGAAGGGGCTCCTGGTTCAATTACCAACTCTTTTAGCATGGCTAAAACTTTTGTAAGTGTGTTGGTGGGCATTGCCATAGGAGAAGGAAAAATAAAAAGTGTTGATCAAAAAGTAGGTGATTTTTTGCCGGAATTTGCTGAAGGAAGCAATTCAAAATTAACTGTGAAGCACTTGCTTACCATGAGCTCGGGAATTAATTTTGATGAGGATTATGTAAGTCCTTTTGCCTATCCTGCCAAGGCTTATTACGGAAGTGATATTCGTAGCCTTACAATGAAATACTACATTACAGAAGAGCCTGGCAAAGTGTTTAAATATTTAAGTGGCAACACCGAGTTACTGGCTTTTGTTTTAGAAAAAGCCTGTGGCAAAAGTATTAGTGAGTATGCATCAGAAAAATTGTGGATTCCTATAGGTGCATCAAAGTCTGCTTTTTGGAGCCTCGATCATCAGGGTGGGGTTGAAAAAGCATATTGTTGCTTTAATAGTAATGCTCGCGACTTTGCGCGCATTGGCAGCTTATATATGAACAATGGCAACTGGCATGGAAAACAAATTGTTCCCGAAAATTATGTGCAACAATCGATTGTTCCTGCAAAATTAATAGATGAAGAAAATATGCCCAATGACCGATATGGCTATAGTTGGTGGATGCTCGACTACAAAAACATGCACATATATTATGCGCGTGGTATTTTGGGACAATACGTGGTCGTAATTCCAGATAAAAATTTATTAATGGTGCGTCTTGGTCATAAAAGAAGTAAAGAAAAAATTAAGGATCATCCTAAAGATTTGTTTGTATATATTGATGCAGCTCTTAATTTAGATGAACAAAACAATAAGCATTAATTTATGATTAAAGATATACCTGAACTAGTAGTTGAAAATATTGCGATTGCCATCATCCGAGAAAAAAATGAACTCGATGAAACTGTTTGGAATAGCTATTTAATAAATTTAAAAGATGAAAAAATTGAAGGCGTTTTAGTTACTTCAACAGGATATGGTGAACTTAATGAAGAGAAGGTAAAAACCTCAACACTTCGTCATTTTTTAGATGAAGTTGAACCTAAATCATTTATAAAAATTGAACCTATCATTGAGGAAGTTTTTGGCATTAACAACGAATATTGGTTGAGTTTTTACTTAAACAAAAAAATGTATGACAAACGTTATGTTTTTTTGGCGGAAAGCATTACTGATGCCAATTTTACCAATATACCCATCATCAACAAAAAAGGTGTAATGATTATATAATTTTTTAATTTAATACTATGGAGAATCTAAAACATACCGATTTGCTTTTTATTGATATTGAAACAGTACCTCAATATGCCTCATTTAATGAAGTACCAGAAATTGAGCAGCAATTATGGACAAAAAAAGCGCAATATTTATTAAAACAAGATGATTCTATAGATAGTATTTATCAAAGAGCAGGGATATATGCTGAGTTTGGAAAAATTGTGTGTATTTCAACAGGTTTCCTCACCTTAAAAAACAATGCCTATCAAATGCATATTAAATCTTTTTTTGCAGAAGATGAAAAAATTGTTTTACAGGAATTTACCTCATACTTAAATAAAATTCACAAGGAAAAAAAGCAATTGGCTTTATGTGCACACAATGGCAAAGAATTCGATTATCCTTATATTATAAGAAGATTGTTGATTAACGGATTAAACGTGCCTTCCATGTTAAATTTGGCAGGAAAAAAGCCATGGGAGATTATCCATCAAGATACACTTGAAATGTGGAAATTTGGTGACTATAAAAATTATACTTCTTTAGAATTGCTTGCTCATGTTTTTGGTATCAAAACACCAAAAGATGATATTGATGGTAGCAAAGTAGCCGAGGTATTTTATAAGGAGAAAAATTTGCAACGTATTGTTGATTATTGTCAAAAGGATGTTTCTACATTAGCACAACTTTATTTAAAAATGAAGGGCGATTTAGGTTTTGATGCCAATGAAATAAATTATTTGTAAATAGTTGCATGGAGCAAAACTTGTTGCTTAAAATTGAAAACCTGCATATTGATTTTGTTGGACATCATGGCAAAGTTAACGCAATTCAAGATTTAAACCTTAGTTTAAAAAAAGGCGAAACTATTGGTATTGTTGGCGAAAGCGGATCAGGAAAATCGGTAACATCATTAGCTGTGATGGGATTACTTCCGCCAAACGGCAGTATAACAAAAGGAAACATATTTTACAGTAATAAAAACCAAATTGTAAACAACCTAAATCAATTTTCAGAAAAACAGTTTCAACAGTTAAGGGGCAATGAAATTAGTATGATTTTTCAAGAGCCAATGACTTCTTTAAATCCTGTACATACTTGTGGAATGCAGGTTGCCGAAGTGCTTTTGATACACGAAAAAATTAATTTTTCAGCAGCAAAAAAAAGAACGCTTCAACTTTTTGAACAAGTAATGCTTCCTAGAGTTGAGGAAATTTTTAAATCTTATCCTCATCAATTATCTGGAGGACAAAAACAAAGAGTAATGATTGCCATGGCCATTGCTTGTAAACCTCAATTGTTAATTGCCGATGAACCCACCACAGCGCTTGATGTAACTGTTCAGCAAACTATACTTAATTTGCTCAAAGATTTACAAAAAGAGTACAATATGGGTATGATTTTTATTACTCATGATTTAGGTGTAGTGTCACAAATAGCACAAAACATTTTAGTAATGTACAAAGGAAAAACAGTTGAACATGGCGATGTAAAACAAATATTTGATGCACCTCAACATCCCTACACTAAAGGATTGATTGTTTGTAAACCTCCTTTGAACAATCGTCCACAAAAATTACTAACTGTTGCCGATTATTTGAACAACAACCAGCAAAGCATGCATGTAAAATATGTTGAACCTTACCAAAGAGCCGCGGCCCATCAAAAATTGTATAACTCAAATCCACTACTTGAGGTTCAAGAATTAACAACACAATTTATTACAAAAAAAGGATTTATTAAACCACAAACCACCATATTAAATGCTGTTGACCATGTTAGTTTTAATGTGTACAAAGGTGAAACCCTTGGGCTTGTTGGTGAATCTGGTTGTGGCAAATCAACATTAGGGCGTAGTATTTTAAGATTAATTGAACCAAGCGCAGGTAAAATACTTTACAATAAGCAAAACTTGCTTGACTTAAATGAAAATGACATGTTGAAAATGAGAAGAAAAATGCAACTCATTTTTCAAGACCCTTTCTCCTCTCTAAATCCAAGAATTACTGTAGGTAATGCTATTGGAGAACCCATTGAGGTGCATGGCATTTCAAATAGCAAAGAAGAAATACGCGAAAAAGTTATAAGACTTTTGCTTCGTGTAGGTTTAACTGAACAACATTATGACAGATATCCACATGAGTTTTCAGGTGGACAACGTCAAAGAATAGGCATAGCCAGAACATTGGCTTTAGAGCCTGAATTTATTGTTTGTGATGAATCAGTTTCGGCACTTGATGTTTCAGTGCAAGCGCAAGTACTGAATTTGTTGAATGAATTAAAGGAAGAGTTTAATTTAACTTATATTTTTATTTCACATGATTTATCTGTTGTAAAATACATGTGTGATAATATTATTGTTATGCAAAAAGGTAAAATTGTAGAAATGGCTGAAGCTGATCATCTTTATAGAAATCCACAATCAGCTTACACAAGAAAATTGATTGAAGCCATCCCAATGCATTCTGCTCATTAATGTGAAGGGTTTGTATGTTTCACAAGCAGTAGATAAGTTAATTTTAATAGTTGGCATTTAAACCTATAAAAGTGCCCTAATTTTTAATTTTACTTAACATGATTATCTTCCTCAATTAAAGTCATCATTTTAAAAACAGGAGTGAATAAGCAAAAAAATGGGAGAAATAATTATGGTGATTTTAATATATCAAAATATTTTATACCAATGTGAATTATAAATTTTTGGAATAATTTATAATTCTTACAGTGGTAAATGCCGATAGGAAAGAAGTTTAGCACAAATTTAGTGAAGTAAATTTGGGCTATTACTTATTTCACATCGGTATTATGCATCAATATCAAATCTCAAAATATCAGTTTTTACAACTACTTTTACCTAAATATTCGCAATTAATTTATGCCTTATTTTCAAGCCGATAAAATTTATACTGTTTCGCAGGTGCCAATAGTAAAAGGTTTGGTACATTGCAACCAAGATGGAAAAATATTACAAGTGTTAAACTTAGAAGAAAGCCAAGACATTGAACCATCCGAAATACAACAATTAAAAGGAATTATCGTACCTGGATTTGTAAATGCACACTGTCATTTAGAGCTTTCTCATTTGCACAAACAAATGCCTGAACATACTGGATTAATTGGGTTTATAAAGCATTTGCAACAAATCAGAAATCAAAATTTAGAACAAATTGAACAAGCGGCTATTGATTGGCAACAAAAAATGTATGATGCAGGCATTGTGGCTGTTGGGGATATTTGCAACGGTACTAATTCTATAAAGGCAAAACAACATGAGTTGTTGCATTATCATAATTTTATTGAATTATTTTCATTCAATCCAAACAAGGCTATGGAAAGTATGCAACATGGCCTTAACCTTTTGAATCAGTTTAACGATATTGCCTTAACAAACAAATATTTCAATTCTAGTATAAGTCCACATGCACCTTATAGCACCTCTTTAGAGTTGATAGAATTAATTGCCGATGCATCAAAAAATAATTCATTCCCAATATTTATACATAACCAAGAAAGTATTGAAGAACACAATTTGTATTTAAACGCCAATGGTGCTTTTATTGACATGTTAGATACGTTTGGTATTAACACTGCACATTGGGAAAAAAAGCCATTAGGCTCTATGTTGACAGTGGCAAATTTACTACATGTAAATACTAAAATGTTGTGGGTACATAATACCTTCACCAATGCTGCAGAAATTAATGAGGTAATAAAAATCTTACCCAAATCTTTCTTTTGTTTATGCCCTAATGCCAATTTATTTATTGAAAATACCTTACCCGATTTAAACTTATTTTTTGATTTTAAAGAACGTGTTTGTATAGGAACTGATAGTTTAGCATCAAACCAACATTTAAGCATCTTAAACGAAATACAAACAATTTACAAACACGCCAATATTGATTTAAACACTTTGATTCAATGGGCTACATTAAACGGTGCAAAAGCTCTTGGTTTTGATGCTAAATTAGGGAGTATAGAAGTTGGTAAAACACCTGGATTAAATTTGCTAAGCACAGATAATCAAAAGAAAAAAGTAGAATTTGTAAAGAAATTAATTTGATATGCTGCAATTAACAAAAATCCATCGTAAAATGGAGATAAACACAGTAAAAAGTTATAAACTAGGATAAAAACATTGTGTTGGAAAAAATCAATATAAAGTTAAAACTTTTTGTACTATTGTAATTGAATTAATTTTTAATCTCTAATGAAAAAGTTACTTGTTTTAATCTTTTGCTTTTTAAGTATACATCATATCAATTGTGCTCAAAACTCCTTCTATATGGAGTATACCATGACCATCGGAAATGCCAATGATGGTATGAAAAGCATCAGCAAAACATGGCATAATAGCAGTGGAAGCAGAATTGAAAGTGAAATGAATATACCAGGAATAGGGGTAAAAAAAACGGTGATGTTGATGTTGAAAAACAATCCTAATGTAATTATAAATTTAGATACCGATAAAAAGTCATATACTGAAATTAAAACTGATGCCGAAAGTAAATCTAATGAAGATTACACCATAGAAATTATTGGTAAAGAAAAAGTTGGTAAGTATAACTGTACTCATGCCAAAGTATCCTCAAAAGAAGCTGCTTTTGAAGTTTGGACAACAAAAGAAATTGCCGATTATAAAGAATTGTATAATTCTTCTTTTATGCAAAATCAAACTAAGGGTGCGAATAAATCATTTATGACTGGCGAACTTGAAGGAATGATGGTTCGCATGAAAAATTTAAACAATAAAGAGGCATTCACCATGGAGTTAATTAATTTTGAAAAAGGAAATTATCCCCAATCTATGTTTGAAATACCAGCTGGTTATAGCAAAGGTATGAGTTTTGACCCTTCAAAACTTCAACAAATGACACCAGAGGAACGTCAAAAAATGATGGAAGAACTCATGAAACAATATGGAAAAGAAGAAAAAGAATAATCTTCAACTCTTATTTATTAAAGGCTTTAATAAATACTCTAATCCGTTTATTTTAATTTCGTAAATGATTTGTAGCAAGATGCCCAGTTTATCTTTTGGGAAACCCTTTCTTTGAAACCATTCTAAATAAAATACTGGCAAATTACATAATAATACTCCTTTGTACTTACCATAAGGCATAGCTGTAGTAGTGAGTTGAAGCAATAGTTTAGGGTCGGGTCCAAGCTGATTCATAACATAAATAAACGATTCAAAACTTTACATTTAGCTAGTATTTGCTAATTTTGTAAAGTTATTGTAAAACAAATGAAATCCACAGAGCAACTTATTATTGATGAAATAAAGGCAATTCCTGACCCTGAAATTCCTGTGATTACTATTGAAGAACTTGGCATTTTAAAAAATATTAGTATTGATAATCAAGTATTGAATGTGACCATTACTCCTACTTACACAGGTTGCCCGGCAATGCAACACATTGAAAATGATATTAAAAAAATTGCCGAAAAACATTTCCTCAATAATTATAAAATAATTACAGTACTTTCTCCAGCTTGGACAACTGATTGGATTAGTGATAGCGCCAAAGAAAAATTACGTGCATACGGTATTGCTCCTCCTGAAAAAACATCGGTAAACAAGGCTGTTTTATTAGGAAAAATCGAACGTATAGTAAAGTGCCCCCAATGTGGTTCGGCCAATACCGAAATGATTAATCAATTCGGAAGCACTGCTTGTAAAGCTTTATACAAGTGTAAAAGTTGTTTAGAACCTTTCGATTATTTTAAATGCTTATAAAATTTATATATGAATCCAGGAATTGAAGTAACTTTTGATGGTTCGGTTCAAATTATTAAATTGAACAGACCCGAAGTATTAAATAGTTTTAATCGTAGCATGGCACTTGCTTTGCAAGAATCTTTAGATAAAGCAAGACATAGCAGTGAGATAAGAGCTGTGCTGATAACCGGAAACGGCAAAGCATTCTGTGCTGGGCAAGATTTATCAGAAGCAATTGATGTTAATGGTCCTGGTATTGAAAATATTGTAGTGGAACATTACAATCCAATAATTACTCGATTGCGTCATATTGAAAAACCTGTAATATGCGCTGTAAATGGTGTTGCGGCTGGAGCTGGTGCTAACATTGCTTTAGCTTGCGATATAGTAATTGCTGCTGAAAACGCTTCATTTATTCAAGCTTTTAGTAAAATTGGGTTAATACCCGATAGTGGAGGCACCTTCTTTTTACCTCGCTTAATTGGCACACAAAGAGCTTTAGCGTTAATGATGCTTGGCGACAAAATAAATGCCAATGATGCTTTGCAAATGGGTATGATTTACAAAGTTAGTGGAAATGAAAAGTTAATGGAAGATGCTTTGTCAATAGCACATAAATTGGCCGCAATGCCAACAAAAGCGCTGGCTTTCACCAAACAATTAATTTACATGTCTGCCACTAATAATTTAGAAAAACAATTAGACGCTGAAGGCGAGTTACAAGTAAAAGCTGCTTCTACCTACGATTACAACGAAGGTGTAAATGCTTTTTTAGAAAAAAGAGCAGCTATTTTTAAAGGTGAATAAATAATTTAATGCGCGTGAAAAACACATCCAGTAAGGTATTACTACAGTTTTATTTGCTGGTAACTTATGTGTTGTTACAATTTTGTTGGTGGGCTTATATGATTACTAATCTCAATAGAGAAGCGCATGATTTAAAACTTAAAATTGAATTTTACAATTATAAAAACGATGATGATTTAGCAATTGCTCAATTGCAATTAGATGAAAAATTACATAAACGTTGGTTAATGATTGCTGGCGAAGGAAGCGTTTTTGCACTCATTCTTGGTTTAGGGATTTATAGGACAAGAAGTACTTTTAAAAAGGAGTTTGACTTGAGCAATCAACAAAAAAATTTCATGCTTTCAATTACTCATGAATTAAAATCTCCTATTGCCGCTACACGTTTGCAAATAGAAACACTTATTAAACATCAATTACCACAAGATAAACAAGCTTTGGTATTACATCAGGCTTTACAAGAAACAGAAAGGCTAGATGCCCTTGTAGAAAAAATATTATTGGCCAATAGAATTGAAAGTAGCGCCTATTTCATACAAATGGAATCACTTGATTTATCAGCCTTATGCATAGAAGTGGTCGAAAATTTAAAAATAACTTTATTAAAAAATCATGAAGTGACAACTTTTATCGAAAAGCCTATTTTTATTAAAGGTGATGCCTTGGCTTTTACTTCAATACTTACTAATTTACTTGACAATGCCGCAAAATATTCTCCAATAAAAAGTAAAATTGAAGTTATTTTGCAAAAAAACAATCACCTTGTTTCGCTCTTTGTAAAAGATGAGGGCATTGGCATTTCACCTAAAGATGAAGTTGAAATATTTAAAAAATTTTACCGCTCAGGAAGTGAAGAAACACGCAATACTAAAGGGACAGGACTAGGTTTATATATCGTTAAAAACTTAGTAAAAATGCATGGTGGCCAAATTAAAATTAGTGCCAATCAGCCCAAAGGAAGTATATTTACAATACAATTAAATGGCATAAACAAAGTATAAATATGAGTAAAGCAGCATTAATTATTTTAGATGGATGGGGTTTAGGAAATGGTTCAAAGTCAGATGCAGTGGCGCATGCAAATGTTCCATTTTATCAGTCATTATTAAAGTCTTATCCTCACAGTCAATTATTAGCATGTGGCGAAGATGTAGGTTTGCCTGAAGGGCAAATGGGGAATTCAGAAGTTGGTCATTTAAACATAGGTGCTGGCAGAGTAGTATACCAAGACTTAGTAAAAATAAATTTAGCTATAAAAGATAAAAGTTTTTTTGAAAATATAGCACTTGTTAACGCTATTAATTATGCCAAAAATAATAACCAAGCGCTTCATTTAATGGGATTACTTAGCGATGGTGGTGTACACAGCAGTAATAAACATGTATATGCTTTGTGTGATATGGCTAAAAATTTAGGCCATACAAAAGTATACATTCATGCATTTTTAGATGGTAGAGATACTGACCCAAAAAGTGGTTTAGGCTTTATTCAAGAATTAGAAAAATATATCAGAAATAC
Organism: Bacteroidia bacterium; assembly: GCA_035439485.1. Classification (GTDB taxonomy): domain Bacteria; phylum Bacteroidota; class Bacteroidia; order UBA4408; family UBA4408; genus CAIKXD01. The sequence goes on along the minus strand of DAORKI010000029.1, from coordinate 17,959 downwards.
GAATTCTCCCGCTCAAATTGTGAGTGTTTGTGGTCGCTATTATGCTATGGATAGAGATAAAAGATGGGAACGTGTAAAAATAGCTTATGATTTAATAATACATGCTCAGGGTGCAGCTTTTGCCAATGCAGAAGATGCTATTGCGGCATCATATAATGAAGGAGTTACCGATGAATTTTTAAAGCCATGCATTATTAATAAAAAAGGTATTATTAAAGAAAATGATGCTGTAATATGTTTTAATTTTAGAACCGATAGATGTCGTGAAATAACTGAAGTGCTTACGCAAAAGGATATGCCGGAGTACAATATGCAAACCATGCCCTTGCACTACACTACCATGACACGTTATGATGAACAATACAAAAACGTATATGTTTGCTACGAAAAAGATAACCTCAGCATGACTTTAGGTGAAGTTATAGCTAATGCAAAAAAAACACAGTTGCGGGCTGCTGAAACAGAAAAATACCCACATGTTACTTTCTTTTTTTCGGGTGGAAGAGAGGCTGCATTTGATGGCGAAATGCGCATTATGGAGCCATCACCCAAAGTGGCCACTTACGATTTACAACCCGAAATGAGTGCAATTCCTTTAAAAGACAAAATAGTAAAAACCATACATGCGGTACAACCTGATTTTATTTGTTTGAACTTTGCAAACCCCGATATGGTTGGTCATACAGGAGTATTTAGTGCTGTTGTTAAAGCCTTAGAAACAGTTGATGCCTGCTTGCAGGATGTAGTTCAAGCTGGATTACAACACGGCTATTCGTTTATTATAATTGCCGATCATGGCAATGCTGATTATATGTTGAACGATGATGGCAGCCCCAATACCGCGCATTCACTCAATCCGGTGCCTTGTATTTTAATTAGTAATGAATTTACTAAAATTGAACATGGCCGTTTAGCCGATGTGGCTCCTTGTATTTTAAAAATAATGCACCTAGAGCAACCTGTTGAAATGACAGGAAAAGTGTTGGTAAGTTGAATAAAAAAATAACAAAACTTCATAAACAAATAGTTTAATATATTCAAATTTACAATTCCTCGTTTATCCAGATGCAAATTAAGGTTAATTAAATACCTCTTAAGTAGATTGCAGTGTTTTATTGGGTAGTAATTGGTGGAATAAAATTCATCCTAAAAAAAGAAATAACATACATCCCTATAATTATATCGATCTTTGAATTTGCTCCTGTGCCTTTTGCTTTAGTTTTGAAAAAACAACTTCTTCCACCTCATGAAAGTTATCTTTATTAAAAATGCGTGTAAATACCCCATCTTCTAAATAACAAATTTGATGACAAATAGTAAGCAACGGGTCAATAATATGAGATGAAATAAAAATAGTTTTCCCTTTATTAAACAATGCGGTGATTATCCATTCTACAATTTTATTACTTTCTATATCAAGTCCATTAAATGGCTCATCAAAAAGATAAATTTCTTTGTTTTGCTTTAATATTCCCAATAAGGCGAGCTTCTTTTTCATTCCTGTTGAATAGGTTTCAATTAAATCATCTAAGGGCAATTTAAAATGAGCTTGAAGTACATCCAATTGAAACTGCGGATTTGAGTCTTTAAAAATGCTTAGATATTCATTTCCTGTGATGTTACTGTAAAAATAGTTGTTGGTTTCCAAATAAGCTACAGTGTTAAAATCTACTGGAATTTGATTTTGGGTAAAAACACCCCTTTCGGTTTTTATCGCTCCTGATAGTGCATTAAAAAATGTGCTTTTGCCTGCTCCATTGAGTCCTACTATACCTATAATTTGCGGCTCCTTAAAATCAGCGCTCAAGTAATTTAATACGCTTTTTTTATCAAAAGAAACGTGGAGTTGAATGATATTAAGCATGAAAATAATTTTGTAAATTTTGTATCGCTTTTTTATAATAAACAACTGCAAAAATAACTGGCAATGGCAATAAAAATGGCACTATAGCTGCTACTGAAAGAATGGCAACAATGATATTGGAAGATACGTTTTGCTGCGCAGGAATATAATTTGCATACTTGATATTAATAGCAAAAAAAAGCAAGGCCAATTGAACCAACAAAAACAAAATATTGATATCAATAAAATCACTATTAAAAAAAGCATTTATAGTAAGTAATGGTGCATAAAAGTAAATGAGGTATAAACCATGTTCTTTCAATTTTTGATGTAAGAAACTTTTTGCTCGATAATGATGTGCTTTCAAAATAGGCAAGGCTTCATATTCATGGTAAAAATTGAGTATGCTTATAGTCAACAACCAAAGCATTAATAATGGTGCAAAACGTATCCAACAAGTGACAATAGCCAAAACATACAAAGAAATAACGGTTAAATACGATGTTCTAAATCCACTTATCCATTCAATTGCAAAGCTGGAAGAAAACAGTTTTGAAATGTTTTTAAACGTGGTTTTTTGCACCGATTGGTACTTCATTGTTGGAATTAAAATAAGCATGAAAAGTAACAAAGGAAAAAAATAAAAATACGCTGTAAATAGCGCTGTAAATGAGAAAGGAAAACAAATTAATACATACTCAATATACATTTGAACGCGCCAATTAGGAATATGTAATTGTGCAAATGTTTTATCTTCTCTTCGCAAATGCAAACTCAAACAAAGTAAAAATAAAAATAAAGTTAGCACTATAGCATAGGACAAACTTTGATACGCTTTAAAAGAAGCAAAGGATAATGCTAGTAATAAAAAAGGCAATAAAACTGTTCCCAAGCCTCCTTCTTTAAGTATCCGCTTGACTTGTAAATACCTAATTTGTAAAAGGCTTAATGACATATATAAAATACCTTAAAAAACATCAAACAGTCATTATCAACGACCATTTACATTAAATATTTTGCAAAAAATTGTTATAGTTTTTTGTTGTTGTGATGCCTGTCATGATCACGTTTGGCTTTTCTTTCAAAATTTAACTCGAGCTGTTTTTGCAAATCAACCCCAGTTTGATTTGCCAAACAAATCAACACAAAAAATACATCTGCCAATTCCTGCCCAAGATCTTGGTTGTCGCTTGCTTTAAAAGATTGTTCTCCATATTTTCTAGAAATAATACGTGCTACCTCTCCCACTTCTTCAGTTAAAATAGCCATATTGGTAAGTTCATTAAAATATCGAACACCATGTGTTTTAATCCATTGGTCAACGGCTTGTTGTGCTTGATTAATAGTCATATTTAAGGTATTTGAATAGATTCTATTTCTTGCTTGTAATCATACTGTAAATCTTCTTCTAATTGAATTAATGCTTTATTAATTTTCATTATTTGTCGATGATACAAATTCATTAATGCAACGCTACTTGCTTGTTTTGTATAAGGTTTTAATTGTTGACAAACATAGATTAATACAGCAACTTCAACATTTCTTTTGCCCGAAAACTTGATGTATTTATTCGCAATTCGCACCACCTTTCGAATTTTCTTAAGTAAGTTACTAAAATTTGATGCTGTTAAATTGCTGAAATGTTGCTCTATTTCAAGTTTAATATGCTCAATGTATTGTATTTCGTTATCGGCCTCATACAACAAATAACTCAATAACTCTTTATTTTCCTTTTTGTGCTTGGCCAAACGTAAACAAATTTGCATTAACTCATTAGGATTTAAGTTATGCAAAGCTGATTTTATTTCATTACTACTGGCGCTTTTCATTAGGCAAATATGAATAATATTAATGAAATTAAGGCACAAACTTTTGAACCTGTTTTTCATTTAATAACCTATTTTAAACTAAATTCTGACCTGTTCTCCTGCTTCTTACTTCTTTTTTTTTTAGATAAGTATGTAAATTCATTGTTAAATGATGAAATTTAAGATTGAAATATAAAAGTATTTTTTACATTTACCGTTTACTATCCCTATCAACAGCAGATATGAGATTATTTTTTAGCATATTATTTTTGTTTGTCCTATCAAATGTTTTGGCTCAAGTAAACGACAACTTTACTGATGGCAATATTAATCTTAGTCCTACATGGACTGGAGATGATTCAGTGTTTGTGGTTGTTCCAGTATCTTCTAATAACCAACTTCGCTCAAACAAAACAATTACCAACAGCAGTTTTTATTTATCAACTCCAAATGCTCTTGTTAATGATTGTCAATGGGAGTTTTACGCTAATTTGCAATTTAACACTTCAGGGGCCAATTATGTTGATGTTTTTTTGACTTCAGATAATGCTAACCTCCAAGCAAGCAACTCCAATGGATATTTTGTGCGAATTGGTAGTACTCAAGATGATATTTGCTTATATAAGCGTGTTGCAGGAACAAATACAAAAATTATTGATGGCATTGATGGCACTACGAACGTTTCAAATACAACGGTTAAAATTAAAGTAATAAGAACTGCATCAAATGATTGGACTTTAGAACGTGATTTAACAGGAACTGGAAACACTTACACTACAGAAGGCAATGTCAACGATGCTAGTATTACCACAAGTGGTTTCTTTGGATTTTCTATTGTGCAATCAACAGCATCTTTTTTTCAAAAACACTTTTTTGATGACATCTTCGTTGGCCCAATTGTTTTGGATACAACGCCTCCGCAACTACTCAGTGCTACTGCTATTAATGCCAACAATGTTGATGTGCTTTTTAGTGAAGCTGTTAGCATTTTAACCTGCGAAAATGTGCTTAACTATAATATTAACAATGGAATAAATATTGGTAGTGCAACAAGAGACTTAAGTAATTCATCTTTAGTACATTTAGTGCTTTCAAATAATTTGGTAAATAACACAAACTATAATATTGTTGTAAATGCTATCGAAGATATAGCCACCAATGTAATCGCTGTTGGAAGTAATACTAATTTTAGTTACATTGTTCCTGCAACTGCCCAATTCCGGGATATTATCATCAATGAAATTTATACTGATCAAACGCCATTAGTAGGTTTGCCAAATGCTGAATTCGTTGAAATTTATAATAGGTCTTCTAATTCTATTAACTTAAACGGCTGGAAAATTAGTGACCCAAGCACCAACGGAACGATAGGTAATTTTACTCTTTTACCTGGACAATATTTAATTTTATGCGCCAATGCCGACACTGCATTATATCAGTCCTTTGGCAATGTAAAGGGAGTAAGTTCATGGCCAAGTTTGAATAATGCTTCAGATAGACTTTTTCTTAAAACAGATGTAGGAACTTTTATTGATAGTGTAAATTATTATGATACTTGGTATCAAGATGCCATAAAAGCCACTGGTGGTTGGGCATTAGAGCTAATAAATCCAAATATAGCCAGCAATTGCGCAGGTGGTGGCAATTGGATTGCAAGCAATCACCCATCTGGCGGAACTCCTGGCCAGGTGAATTCTGTTTATAATAACAGTATTGACAACACTTCTCCTCAAATTTCTAGCAGCGAAACACCAAATGCTAATACGCTAAACATATGCTTTTCTGAACCCATAAATCCTCAACTGCTTATTGCGGCCAACCTCAGTATCAATAATGGAATTGGACCTCCAGCAAATGTTACAATCAATGGAAATTGTGTTACTTTAAATTTGTCTTCACCACTTCAAGTGGGTTTAAATTACACCATTTCATGTATAGGATTGAGCGACTGTTCAGGAAATGCATTAAACCCTACCACCTTTAATTTTATTTATTTTTTACCCGCTCCTTTTGATGTGGTAATTAATGAAATTATGGCCGATCCTTCACCCATTGTAGGTTTGCCTGATGCCGAATATGTGGAACTTTATAATACAACAAATTACAACATTAGTACCAATGGCTGGACTTTCGAGCATGGCACTACTGTAAGAAACTTTCCTAATGCGGTAATTCCTGCTGATAGTTTTTTAGTTTTAACCACCTCAGCTGCGCTTACCGATTTAAGTATTTATGGAAATGTGGTTTCTGTCCCTAGCCTAAGTTCAACCGCAATAACAAACTCTGGAACAACATTATCTATCAAAGACAATAACGGACAATTAATTCATCAAGTTGCTTATTCAGATCAATGGTATAATGATATCAGCAAAGCAGCTGGTGGCTGGTCTTTAGAAATGATTGACCCTACAAATCCTTGTGCTGCAGGTACCAATTGGACAGCTTCTACAAACACCAATGGAGGCACACCAGGTAAAACCAATGCTGTGTATGCTCTTAACCCTGATGCAACAGCACCTAATTTAGGAAGTGTTAGAATTATTAATGCTTATCAAATTGAAATTGAATTTACTGAACCAATTGTAAATTATTCAAGTATTACGGCTGCTATGTTTAGCATTAATAATTCCATTAATAGCCCAGCTTCTATTAGTTTCAATGGAACCCCAGCAAATAGCGTTTCATTAATTTTGTCAAGCCCATTGCAATTTAATTTAATTTACACAGTTACTTTAAATTCTTTATTAAGCGATTGTGCAGGAAATAACAGCACATCAACGCTTTCGGCTAATTTTTCAAATTATAATGCTAAACCATTTGATATTGTAATTAATGAGATTATGGCCGACCCTGAGCCTTCTTTGGGATTGCCAAATTATGAATATGTTGAATTGTATAATAGAACTGCATTTCCTATTAATTTAGCAAAATGGCAATTGAAATATGGAGGTAGTTTCAAATCATTGCCATCATCAACAATCAACCCTGGTGAGTACGTTATTTTATGTGCTTCTAATGCAAATCAAGCCTTGCAAGTTTATGGAAAAACTATTGTTGTTCCAGGGCTTTCTTCAAGCTCAATCACAAATTCAGGAACAACTTTAGTAATAGCTGACACGCTCGGAAATGTTATTCATGCTGTTGACTATTTGGATACTTGGTATGGTAATTCCAACAAAGCCAATGGTGGATATAGTTTAGAGCAAATAGATATGCTTAACCCTTGTGGAGGTAAAAGCAATTGGATTGCTTCAAACAGTGCTAGTGGAGGTACTCCCGGAACAATAAACAGTGTAGCAGCAAGCAATCCAGATAATAAATCTCCCGAAATTAAGGCATTATGTGTTGAAAGCCCAAACGCTTTAAGAATTAAATTTAATGAGCCACAAGACAGTACTTCTTTGCTTAATACCGCAACCTATTTTGTTAATAATGCAATAGGATTTCCTTCTGGAATACAGCTCTTTGGACCTTTTTATGATCAAGTAATTTTAACATTTAATACTAGTTTTAACAATAATACCATTTACACAATTAACATCAATGGCAGCGTTAAAGACTGTGCTGGAAATGTAATTTCATCTTCAGCAAGTGAAAGCTTTAGTCTTTATCAAGCACAAGCCTACGACCTTGTAATTAATGAAATTTTGGCTGATGAAACTCCTGTTGTTGGATTGCCCGCCTCTGAGTATGTTGAAATTTACAACAAAACTAGCTATCCAATTAACTTAATGGGATATATTATCAAAACAGGCAGTTCAAACACCATTTTTGGTTGTGCCAGTATTCAAGGTGGCGAATACCTAACTGTACTGCAAAATACAGCAAATGCGAATGATGCTATATTTGGAAATAACTATGTGGCTGAGAACTTTAGTTCGCTTACCAATACAGGTGCCGAAGTGACTCTTAGCAATGCAGCAGGAAATATTATTTCAAGTGTTACTTTTTCTGACCAATGGTATGGCAATAGTGATAAGGCAGCTGGTGGTTGGAGTTTGGAACAAAAAGACCCTTTAAACCCATGTGCTGGAAGTGAAAACTGGAGTGCAAGTACCAGTATTGCAGGGGGTACACCTGGTCAGTTAAACAGTATAAATGAGCCAAACCCCGACACTAAAGCGCCAGAAATACTTCGAATTGCCTATTTAAATCCTAACAATATTGTGGTGTATTTTTCTGAATCTTTAAATGAAAATACCATTTATAATGTTATCAATTATACCATTGACAATGGCATTGGAAACCCATATTATGTGATTCCCTATTTCCCCGATTTAAAAAAGCTAGGACTAAATTTGCAATCACCTCTTCAAACAGGAACTATTTATACTTTAACCATCAACGGTACCTTAACCGACTGTGTTGGAAACCTCATCAACACGGTTATTAGTGGCCGATTTGCTATTCCTCAAGATATTGCCAATGGAGATATTGTTTTAAATGAATTATTATTTAATCCAAAAACAGATGGCTATGATTTTGTTGAGTTTTATAATGCAAGCGCGAAGGTTTTATCTCTCAATAAGGTTAAAATTGCTAATGTAGATACCCTTTCAAAAACTTTTTCCAACCTTAAAACTATTGATACCTTGGGTTATTTAATTTTTCCTAACGAATATTATGTTGTGAGTGAAAATGTGGAAGCAGTAAAATCTCAATATTACTCATCAAATAAAAATAATTTTATAAACGTGAGTAGTATGCCAAGTATGAATGTTGGCGATGGTAGTTTTGGTTTTATTTTAAATAACGATACTTTAATTGATGCCCTAATGTATACCGAAAACATGCATTATCCTCTAATTCGTGATAAAAAGGGTGTTTCTTTAGAACGAATCAGTTTTGCTAGAAAAAGCAGCGATTTAAGTAATTGGCATTCTGCATCTGAACAAGTTGGTTTTGCAACTCCAGGATATAAAAATTCACAATATATGGATGATAGCCAAGCTAGCGATGTCATTAGCTTTGCAAATGAGATATTTTCACCTGATAATGATGGGTATAATGACGTTTTAATTGTAAATTATTTGTTTGCTGAACCAGGTAATGTGGCCAATGCAAGTATTTATGACGCTAGAGGACGTTTTATAACTAAAATTATAGAAAACGAATTACTAGGGACTGCGGGTGTTTTCAGTTGGGATGGTATTACCGAAAGCAACGAAAAAGCAAATATTGGTGTCTATACTATATTCTTTGAGTACTTTGATACCAAAGGAAATACAAAGAAAATTAGAAAAAGTTTTGTTTTAGCAGGTAAACTTTAACAATGTACTTAAAAAAATTCCGTTAATTTTAAACACTCAAAGAGGTTTAATCATTTAGCATAACATGAAAGAAATAAAATACATTCTTGTCTTAATCTTGGTGCTTTCGTTTGGTCGATTGTTAGCTACCCATAACCGTGCTGGTGAAATAACCTACACTCAAATTGGAAGCAGTCCTTTTACACTTGAATTTACACTTACCACTTATACGAACATTGGCGCTCAAATTCAGGCTGATAGGTGTCAAATGACTTTCTTTTTTGGTGATGGTGATAGCTGTGTGGCTAATCGCATTAATGGGCCAAGTGGAAATTGCACTAATGGCGCAACCATGGGTGAGGTAATATTAAATCCAAATGGTGGACAAGGTGGAATTAAAAAAAATATCTACAAATGTACGCACACCTATGCTGGCGGTGGTAAATTTACAGTTTATGTGTTAGACGAAAACCGAAATGATGGTATCATAAATATCCCTGGCTCTGTAAATGTCCCATTTTATGTTGAAACAGTGGTTACTTTAAGCCCTTTTTTAGGACAAAACAGCGGAGCTATTTTATATAATCCACCAATTGACAATGCCTGCGTTTGTAAACGATTTGTGCATAATCCTAATGCGATAGACCCCGATAATGATAGTCTTTCATATGCTCTGGGCATTTGCAAAGGGGCTCAAGGAAATAATATAGTTGGATATTCCATTCCACAAGGCGTAACACTCGATCAGGTAACTGGAGATTTGGTTTGGGAATGCCCAACGCCACAAGGTGAATTTAACTTTGTAATAATTATAATTAGTTGGCGAAATGGCATTCCTCTTGACTCTATTACCCGTGATATGCAAGTTACTGTTGATGGAAGTTGTACTAATAATCCACCTGTTTTGGATGTTTTAGATATATGTGTTGATGCAGGTACCTTACTTGATTTGCCAGTAACAGCAACCGATCCCGATTTTAATAATGTAACATTAACGGCCACCGGTGCCGTGTTTAATTTTAACCCTAACCCGGCTAATTTTACCCAAAGTATTACAGGGCCTTCTCCATTAACAGGAAATTTTACGTGGCAAACATCATGCAGTAATGTCCGATTAGCTCCTTATCAAGTTTCATTTAAAGCTGAGGATATACCCACAAATATTGGTGATCAAGCTTTATCTGATATCAATACCATTCAAATTACCGTAGTTTCACCTCCACCAACAAATTTAAATGTAACACCTCAAGGTACAGCCATCAATTTAAATTGGAATCCAACTATTTGCTCGCAAGCACTAGGCTATAAAATTTATAGAAGAAGTGGACCATCGGGATTTGTGCCTGCTCAATGTCAAACCGGTGTTCCTGCTAGTACTGGGTATGCCTTAATTGCGACCTTGCCAGGAAGCAACACTAATTCTTTTACCGATAATAACAATGGACAAGGATTAATACATGGCGTAGATTATTGCTACATGATTTGTGCCTATTTTGATGATGGCGCGCAAAGCTACGCTTCGAATGAAGATTGTACAACTTTAAAAAAAGACGTACCCATTATCACTCATGTAACCGTTGATACCACTGCTGTACAAGGCAAAAACACCATAAAATGGTCCCCCGCAAGAAGAAGTGAAATTGATACTATTGCTTTTCCTGGACCATATAAATATATTATTTATAGAAGCAATGGTGCGAATTGCAACACCCTTAATGCTGTTGATTCTATTGCCAATGTAGTGTTGCCTGGCAATAGTAACGATACCATTTTTCAGCATGTTAATATTGATACTTACAACAATTCAAATAGCTATCGTTTAGAATTTTATAATGAAAACCCAAGAATATACATAGGTAGCTCTCACTGCGCCTCCTCGGTTTATTTAGATATTGTACCATCAGATAATTCATTAACGCTCGATTGGACTTCTAATGTACCTTGGTCTGAAGATTCTTTTGCTGTTTTCAGACAAAATCCAACAACTCTCTTATTTGATAGCATTGGTATGTCAACAATTGCACAGTACACTGATACAGGATTAGTTAATGGAACTACCTATTGTTATAAAGTTAAATCTTTTGGTCATTATTCAGAGCCTGGGATTGTTAAACCATTAATTAATTATTCGCAAGAAGCATGTGGGGTACCTTATGATGATGTTAAACCTTGCGCTCCTGATATCGAAATAAGTGCCAACTGTGATTCAATTTTAAATACATTAAGCTGGAATAACCCCAATTTATCATGTGCCGATGATGTTATTCAATACAAAATATATTTCAGTACCAACGACAGCGCGAATTTCAATGTAATTGCTACTATTGATGGTGCAAACAATATTAATTTTACACACAACAACAATAATATTTCCATTGCAGGTTGTTATTTCATAACAGCGCTCGACAGCAATGCCAACGAAAGTTTGACAAGCGACACTGTTTGTGCCGACAATTGTCCTGTCTATCAATTACCAAACATTTTTACTCCAAATGGCGATGGTTCAAACGATGTGTTTAAACCATTTCCTTACCGTTATATCGAAAGCATTGATATGCAAATCTATAATAGATGGGGCGGCTTAGTTTTCTCCACAAATAATCCCGAAGTATTATGGGATGGGTCTAACCAACAAAGCAAACAACCATGTACAGATGGTGTTTACTATTATATTTGTTCATTTACTGCTATTAAATTAGAAGGAAATATTACCGAAAGTTTACATGGTTTTGTACAACTCCTTTCTAGCCCGGCTTCAAATGGTGGAAAATAATTTTTTGCTTTTTAATGAAAAATATATTCTATAATTATTGGCAAATATTCCTTACCGCGTTTTTTATAATTAGCTTTTTAATGCCTTGCAGCATTGCTAAGGCACAGTTTTTTCAAGGCTTTGGTGTAATGCTTGGTGGCAACATGAGCAATCAACGTTGGCAAATTGATACCATAGATTATAATAATAATCAAAAATTTAAATTTGGATTTAACGGTAGCTTATTTGTTGAGTACATTAATCATGAATACGTGCGCATGATAACCGAAGTGCAATATTTCCAAGAAGGCAGCAAAAGTAAAGTTACAGGCGGTACTATTGCTACCAATTACGCGTGCTTCAACAACTATTTAAAATTGCGTCAAGAACTATATGACGTAACTCCCTATTTTTTAATTGGTCCAAAATTTAAATATTTACTTTCTCAATCAGGAATACCTGGTTTTAGACCTATGCATTTTAGTATGTATGCAGCTATAGGTATGGAGTTTTTGTATAAAAGACCTTGGATATTTTTAGCCGAAATTGGATATGATCATGATATCAATCGCGCCTTAAAACAAGATTTTATTGCCATTACAAACAAAACAATTTGTGTTAGAGTCGGACTAAAATATCAAATTGAAAAAAAAGTGAAGGGCTGTAGAACAGGCGGCTTTCGCCCAGATTTTCCAAAAAGTAATGATTAGTTTAAAACTGTAACAAATCCACTCTGAGTTTTTGTTTCCGATGATTTAGTGGTGTATTCAACAATCCAATAATAAGTACCTGGTGTACATTTCTTACCATTATATGTTCCATCCCAACCTGCATAAATATCATTGGTTTCAAATATTGATTGACCCCATCTGTTCAATATTTTTAAGGTGCAATTCTCAATACTATTAATTTCTAATGCCTTGAAAAAATCATTATTTCCATCATTATTTGGAGTAAAAATATTAGGCATAAGTAGTATGCTTTCACAATTTTGATATGTAACAATTATACTGTCTTGCGCAATACAATTATTTACAGTAACTATCACTTTATAGGTTCCACTAGTATTAACATGGTAGTTTGATAATGTTGAATTGTCTTGCCACAAGTATGTTGCATTATTATTACCCACCTCCAATAATAAGCTTTCGCCATCACATAATGCGGTATCGCTAGCAAAACCTATAAATGGTTTTGAGATATATGAAACCACAATAGAATCAGTTGAACTACAGTTGTTTTCGGTCAAAACAAGCCAATAAACTCCCTCTTTGCTTACATTAAAACTGCTAAAACTTGAATTATTTTGCCATTGATAAGTAGCATTTAAATTTGTGACATTCAAAAGTAAATTCTCTCCCTCACATAATGTTGTGTCGTTTCCTAAGCTGAAAGTTGGCCTTGGCAAATACGAAACATTGATTGCATCCGTAGCACTGCAGTTGTTGGAAGTAACCACCACCCAATATGTACCCGATTGATTTACATTCAATGATGAATTGGTTAAATTGTTCTGCCATAAATAACTGGCATTACTATTCAAAGCATTGAGCAGTAAACTACTGCCTTCACATAAGGTAGTATCTACTCCCAGGTTAACTATTGGTATTGGGCTATAGCTCACATTTATGGTATCGCTTGCAGTGCAATTGTTTGAGGTTACTTGCACCCAATAAGTTCCTGCTTGAGTCACATTATAATAAGCATTGGTACTGTTGTCCTGCCAATGATATAGAGCGTTAGGAAAAGGTGCATTTAAAAGCAAACTATCACCTGAACAAAGTATTGAATCATTTCCAAAATTCAGATTTGAAATAGTAGTATAATTAACTATAATACTATCTGTGACACTGCAGTTGTTTTCAGTTACCATTAGCCAATATACTCCTTGTTGTACAACATTAAACGTTGAATTAGTTGAGTTGTCTTGCCATTGGTAGCTTCCACTTACATTGTTGGAGCTAAGCAGTAAATTCTCCCCTGCACACAGGCTGGTATCATTTCCTAAAAAAACCACTGGAGCTTGCGTATAATTTACTACTATGGTGTCGGTTAATACTCCTGTAGGTGTAGTGGCTGTAACCCAATAAGTACCCGCTTGCGTAACATTAAACATTGCGTTGGTAGAATTGTCTTGCCATAAGTAAGTTGCATTTAAAATGCTTCCATTTAATGTTAAATTTTGACCCTGACACAAGGTGGTATCGTTCCCCAAATTTAAGTCTAATGGTGGTGTTGAAACAATATAAACTCCTGCCAAATCAGGCGCCCCAATTGTCGATAAAAAAGTGATTTCAATACCAATCACGATATCAGTATTGTTTAAGCCAAAGTCGGATATAAAATCAAGAGGTAATATGCACCTAGGAGCTGTAAAATTACCAACCAAGCAATTATTATACAAATGTGTCCAAGTTGTATCCGCAATTATTGTCCAGTCTATTTCTTGAACAATATGTGTTGCCGAATATAGCCCCGTTGAAAGTAACAAACGAACATTGTAATTTGAAGGATGATAACTTGTTTCTAACAATAGTTCTTGACCAGGCAAATTTGTCCAAGTTGAACCAAAGCTTCCAGTCATAACGGTATTACTCGAAAAATTTACCCATGTAAGGTCATCAGGTGGTCCTGTTACATATAGATCTGTACAGCCATTGGGATGCACTGCGCTTACCAAAAAGTCACTTATGCTATATCCACTTAAAGTTTGAGAAAATGTTACCAAACTGTGAAAAAGAAAACAGCATGATAGGCAAAATTTTCTCATTTTTTTTGTGTTTAACTTAGGCTAAAAACCATGGCCTATTTAACAAAGATAAAAAAATGAAATTAGATAAGCAAACTAGTAAGATTTGAAATTTACATCTGCCAATTAAAATACAATTCTAAACCCCATCGCCATCCAACAAATTACCTAAGCCTCCTAAAATACTACCCTCTTCTTTTCTACCTCCTGCAGAGCCAAATTGTAAAATTCTGCTGGCTAATCTACTAATAGGTAACGATTGAATCCAAACTGTTCCCGGACCTGTAAGTGTAGCAAAAAACAATCCCTCTCCTCCAAAAATAGTATTTTTAATGCCTCCAACAAATTGAATGTCGTAATTAATCATAGACGTAAAAGCAACTATACAACCTGTGTCTATTTTTAATGTTTCACCTGGCTTTAAATTACGCTCTAAAATGGTTCCACCAGCATGTACAAAAGCCATTCCATCCCCTTCTAATTTTTGCATAATAAAACCTTCACCCCCAAACAAACCTGTACCTAATTTTCTTTGGAACTCTATGCCAACACTCACACCTTTTGCTGCACATAAAAAGGCATCTTTCTGACAAATGATACGTCCTTGTAATTGGTCCAAATCCAAAGGAATAATTTTTCCTGGGTATGGCGATGCAAATGTAACTCGCTTTTTACCCATACCCATGTTGGAAAAGGCTGTCATAAACAAACTTTCGCCAGTCAACAATCGTTTTCCTGCCGAAAATAATTTATTCATAAAACCACCCGAATTCTGTTTACTTCCATCACCAAATATGGTTTCCATTTGTATTTCATTATCCATCATCATAAAGCTGCCCGATTCAGCAATAACAGTCTCTTGCGGATCTAATTCAATTTCTACACATTGCATTTCTTCACCAAAAATGCGATAATCTATTTCATGATTTGTTTTCATATTGTTTCGAATTTTGGGTGCAAATTTAATACAAAAAAAACTTGTTCTTGTTACGCTTTTATATTCACAATATCATTTATGATGTGAAGATGATGTTTGGTATGTATTTTTAAAAATTTGATGGTTGATTTTAAATTTAAATGACCAAAATAAGGATGTAGAAAATACTGATTTCTTTGAATGCTAGCCAGTGTGGCAATATTTTCTTTTGCTTTTGCAAGGCTTTCTAACAATAAGGCTGGTGTAATTTCTTCAATTGGTTGTACCACTTTTGGTGCTTTTCCCTTGCCCCTTGGTATTCTGCCGATTGTAAAAATAAGTGTTTTGTTTAAGTTAAATTTCCATTGATAGCTTTTAGGATTGGACTGTTTAAGCACTTTAATGATAGTGTTAATTACCAGTAAACTATGTTGGATATGCCATCCTACATTTGCTGCAGAAACGCTTGTTTGTTCTTTATCCATTTGCGGAATTTTTTCTTCTAATGAAGTTATTAATTGTTCTAACTCTTTCATCAATTTTGTGTTGTTTAACATTAGTCCTTATGCTTTAATGTGCATTACTCGAAAATATTTTTCAACTTCGCATAAAATTCTCATCATGAAAAAGCTGCAAATTACATACTTTTTATTTTTAACCTTGTTTAGCTTATCAAGCAAAGGTGCAGATATTACTGTCAAACCACAAACTAAGGAAGTGTTGATTTATTTGCAAAATGCCCAAATAAATGCTGTTGCAGAGGTAAATTTAGTTCCCGGAATGTACAACATTGTGCTCGAAGATTTATCGCAATATCTTGATGAAAACAGCGTGCAAATAAAGGGCGATGCCGATTTTACCATTTTATCAGTGGTAAGTAAAAAAAATTATTTAGGGGATGAAAGAAAAGACCCAAAACTAAAGGCATTAGAAGACAGCATTGAAGTTATGAGTGGAAAATTGTATGCAGTTAAAAATCAACTCGATGCCTTAAATGAAGAATTAGCTATGATAAAATCAAATCAAAGCATTCAAGGCAATAACATTGGTGTAAGTACTTTGGAATTAGAAAAAATGGCCAATTTTTATAGGGTGCGTATGTTGGAAATTCACACCAAACAAACCGAATTCGAAAAAAAACAATCTAAACTTCGTGAAAAAAACACTGCCCTTCAAAATCAACTTGCTCAGCTTAAAAATCAACAAACAAAAGTTTTTACTGATATTACAATTGCTGTAAAAAGTAATGTTACATCAAGGGCAAAAATACACTTAAGTTATATGGTAAGCAATGCTGGATGGGCCCCATTTTATGACATCAAATCTGAATCATTAACTGAACCTATTACTATTTTAAGTAAAGCCAATGTATTTCAAAACACAGGCGAAGATTGGAAAAATGTAAAACTCTCACTAAGCACCGGAAACCCTACCCATAATAACACCAAACCTATTTTATATCCCTATACTTTAATTTTAAACAACCCCGACCAATTGTACAAAAAAAGTTATAGCAGGAGTATGGCTTTAC
Organism: Bacteroidia bacterium; assembly: GCA_035439485.1. GTDB lineage: Bacteria > Bacteroidota > Bacteroidia > UBA4408 > UBA4408 > CAIKXD01. The sequence goes on along the minus strand of DAORKI010000029.1, from coordinate 1,111 downwards.
CTAGTTCAAATGTAGGCGATGTTGCTGCCGCTCCTGCTATGCAGGATATGAAAGTAAGGGGCGGAAGAAGTGAAATGGATGATGTATATATTGACGGCAAAAAATCAAACGCTGCATCAAACTACGCAAGCAATTCTGAAAATCAAACCAATAATATTTTTGAAATTTCTATTCCTTACAATATTCCTTCAGATGGTAAAGAATATGTAGTGGCCATTCAAGAATACAAAGCGCCTGCTGTATACAGTTACAGTGCTATTCCAAAATTAGACAAGGATGCCTTTTTATTGGCCAACCTCATCAATTGGGATCAAACAGGTTTATTGCCAGGCGAGGCCAATCTCTTTAATGAAGGCACTTTTGTAGGAAAATCATATTTTGAAACACGCCTTACAAACGATACAATTCCAATTTCGTTGGGGCGTGAAAAAAACATTATTTTAGACCGTAAAAAAGTTAAAAGTTTTACCGAAAAAAACTTTACAGGAGGTACCAAAAAAACAACTTTAGAATTTGAAATTACTGCTAGAAACAAAAAGAAAGCTGAAATTGAAATTACTATCGAAGACCAAATTCCTTTATCAAATACCGAAGAAGTTACCATTGAGCTCATTAATGGTAGCAACGCCACCTATGTAAAAGAAACTGGTAAACTAAAATGGGTCATCAAATTAAAACCCTCAGAAAGCAGTACCCTGAAGTTTGGTTACATCATTAAGTATCCCAAAAAGTACAATATTTCTAATTTGTAAGCGAATCAAGTTGCAGGTAAATTAAAATTACTTAAATTTATACCTATAACTCTCTTATTTTATTTCAATCCAGATTGCGCATTAGGGATTGTTGGTCAACAAAGTTTTGCAATAAGATCAAGTGCTCACGGAATGCTTTGGATTGAAAGAACAGCGAGCTATTTTGAAATTCAAAATGGGAGTAAGTGCTTAAGATTGAAGCAAAATAAAATTGAGTAAATTTCTAATGTGTAATTTGCGTAAAATTTAATGATAAAAAAAACAGTATAAAAATGACTGCTTTCGCTCTCATTCTCATACTGTATTTGTACCCGGGACGAGAATCGAACTCGTACAGCCGCAATGGCCACAGGATTTTA
>DAORKI010000028.1:0-37019 GCA_035439485.1 Bacteroidia bacterium | reverse complement strand
GTTGCTTTTTTGTTGGTATAATTAATTATACTCATGAGTAAATCATAAGTTGCTTTTACCTGAATTGGATATGGCTTAAGCATATGCGCTTCTGTGACAAAGCCTAAAATATTATGCAATGCAGCATAACCACTGGCAAACCTGGGTGTTTCTAAAAAACCTACAAGTCCGCTATCAGGTGTATTGTCTTTAGTGTCAACATAAGGACACATTTCATTTTTTTTATTTTTCATATCATCATACAAGGCAGGTAACATTTTAGTGCTTAAAAATTTTCCTAATTCAGGATGTAACTTATTATGTTGTGTTGCAATTAAAGTCATGTTATAGGTATAATCAGCACCATTACTAATATGCGTATCAATAAATATTTGTGGTTTTAATTGCTGAATTATTTGGATTAAACTTTTAGTATTTTGGGCATCGCATTTGATAAAATCACGGTTTAGGTCTAAATTTTTAGCATTGGCTCTAAAACCATGTTCGAGCGGTCCATTTTGGTTAAATCGTGAACAGCAACCTCGATTTAAAGCTCCATCAATATTATAAAAAGGTATGATGCAAACAACAAGATTCTTTAAATAATTTTGATCTATTTTAGCCTGTAATAAATCTTCGCTCAAGGATAATGAAGCATCAACTCCACATGGCTCCCCTGCATGAATACCGTTATTAACAAGTAAAATGGCTTTCCCTTTTTTACGAATTGATTCTAAATTAAAATCGCCATCATCTGTAATCATAAAAACGTGCAGTGGTATCCCCACATCTGTTAATCCATATTCAAATAACTTGGAGTTTTTGTACTTAGTCTCCAGCTGTTTGTAAAAGTTGATGCACTCTATATATGTCACAGATTCATTTTTAAGATATTTGCTTTTAATATCCTGAGAAAAGCAATGTGTAGTTAACAAAAAGAGAAATACAATTTTTTTCATAGCCAAATAATAATGTTCAAACCTAAATAATTTATTCATTGAAAAAGGATTTACTTTCAACAAAAAATATAAAAAGAAAAGCATATTTTTGAGGCTAAAACATCAGATATGAATTATTGGTTAATTAAATCAGAGCCTTTTAAATACAGCTGGGAGCAGTTTAGTAAAGACAAAAAATGTGTTTGGGATGGAGTTAGGAACTATGCCGCAAGAAATAATTTAAAAGCAATGAAAAAAGGTGATTTAGCACTTTTTTATCACAGTAATGAAGGATTGGCAATTGTTGGTATCGCCAAAGTGGTTAAAGAACACTATCAAGACCCTACAACAGGCGAAGTGGCCTGGGTAGCGGTTGACTTTGCCCCTTTTAAAAAACTGAAAAAGCCAGTTACATTGGCACAAATAAAGGAAGATGAAACATTACAAAATATGGATTTAGTAAGGCTTGCAAGGTTATCTGTAGGAACAGTTAAACCCTTTGAGTTTGATAAAATTATAGCACTTTCGGAAACTAAAATATAAGGTTTCTCATTATTTGTTAAATTATATCCAAACAAAGCATTGATTTATATCTTTACGCGTTTTTTTAAAATTAATTATGCGTATTAGTTCAATTTCCGCAATAGCAATACTTCTATTTAGTTTCATAAATATTAATCTAACATTGGCTCAAACTGCTAATATTAGAGGATTTGTTTACGAATCAGAAAGTGCTGAACCTGTTATTTTTACATCAGTAATATTAAAAGGAACCACTTATGGTGCACAAACCGATGTAAATGGTTATTTCTCCATCACTAAATTGCCAGCTGGAAACTATCAGCTTTATATAACTTTACTGGGGCATGACACCCTTCGTGAATCAATTACTGTAAAGGATAATGAGATTTTAACAAAGAAATTTTATTTAAAGAAGTCTTCTGTAAAACTTAAGGAATTTGAAATTTCGGCAGAAAAGAAAGAACAATTAACAGAAGTGCGAACTTCAGTTACAAAAATTACCCCTCAGGATATTAAAAAAATTCCTTCAGTAGGTGGTGAACCAGATATAGCACAATACTTACAAGTATTGCCAGGAGTAGTTTTTACAGGCGACCAAGGTGGTCAGTTGTACATTAGAGGGGGTGCACCAGTTCAAAATAAAGTACTTTTAGATGGTATGATTATTTATAACCCTTTTCATTCTATTGGTTTGTTTTCGGTATTTGATGCTGATATTATTAGAAATGCCGATGTGTATACTGGAGGCTTTGGGGCTCAATATGGTGGAAGAATTTCTTCTATAATGGACATCACTTCTCGTGATGGTAATAAAAAAAGGTTGTCGGGGAAAATTGGAGCCACCACCTTTGGTTCAAAATTATTATTAGAAGGACCACTTAAAAAAGCAAAAGAAGACGGTGGAGGTTCATCTTCCTTTATTTTGTCCTACAAAAATTCGTTTTTAGAACAAAGTTCGAAAATACTTTATAGTTACATCGATACTGCAGGCTTGCCATTTAATTTTAATGACTTTTATGGCAAGGTTTCCCTTAACTCTGCTAATGGAAGTAAATTAAATTTATTTGGTTTTAGGTATGGCGATAGAGTAAATTACCAAGCAACAAGTGATTTAAAGTGGGTGCAAAGCGGTATAGGTTCGAATTTTGTGGTTGTGCCCTCAGGCTCAGCAGTTTTAATTAAAGGTAATTTTGCCTATTCCAATTACGGAATTAATATGAGGGAAGGTGGACCTGACGCTTCTCCTCGAACAAGTAATATTAATGGTTTTAATTTTGGCATCAACTTTACTTATTTTACACGTCAAAACGAATTAAATTATGGAATTGATATTTTAGGATTTAAAACCAAATTTGATTTTTACAATTTCAAATATAAAATTACCCAAGAAGAAAGTACTTCGGAGTTAGCAGGTTATTTAAAATATAAAATTATTTTAGGAAAATTAATACTCGACCCAAGTTTACGAATGCATTATTATGCATCCTTGCAAGAAATTTCGCCAGAACCACGCATGGGGATGAAATTTAATGTGACCGACAAATTTCGTTTAAAAGCATCGGCAGGCAGGTATTCCCAAAATTTAATTGCAGCTAATTCAGATAGAGATGTGGTTAATTTATTTTATGGTTTTTTATCCGGTCCCGAAAATTTACCAAAAACATTTGTAAACAGGAATGGAAAGGTACAAGATGTAAAAAGCAAATTACAAAAAGCAGACCACTATATTGCAGGTTTTGAAGTTGACATTACCAGAAAAATATCATTAAATGTTGAAGCTTATGATAAAGAGTTTACGCAACTTACCAATTTAAACAGAAACAAAATTTTTGATGATGTGGCCGATAACTCTGCCAAAGCCGATACCTTAAAAAAGGATTTTATTATTGAAAGTGGTTTTGCCAGAGGCTTAGACTTTTTATTAAAATACGACTACAAAAAACTTTATATTTGGGTAGTATATTCTATTGGTTATGTAAGAAGATGGGATGGACTGCAACTTTATCCTCCTCACTTTGATAGAAGACACAATGTTAACTTGGTTTCTTCTTATGCTTTTGGAAAAGGTTTAAATTGGGAAATTGATGCACGCTGGAATTATGGTTCAGGTTTTCCTTTTACACAAACTCAAGGTTTTTATGAGTTACTCGATTTTCAAGGAGGATTAAATACCAACTACACCACTTCCAATGGTAACTTAGGTGTGCTTTATGGAAAATTAAATGGTGAGCGCTTGCCAGCCTATCATAGATTTGATATTAGTGTAAAAAGGAAATTTGCTGTTAGTGAAAATGGAATTTTAGAGGTTAATGGCGGAATTACCAATATATACAATCGACAAAATGTATTTTATTTTAATAGATTAACTAATAAAACAGTATATCAACTTCCATTTATGCCATCTATTGGTTTAAATATGACATTTTAAACTCATAAATGATAAATTAAATATTTTTTATTTTTATAAAATAAATTACATTTGAAATCAAATTAGCTATAATATGGAATTATTCTTTTCAGAGCAAACTGCAAAAACACCTTTCATCCAATTTAATCCTAACAACGGAGTTTTTGAAATGAAAGGAAAATCAATTCCTGAAAACTCAAAAGTTTTTTATACCAAGATGTTTGAATGGCTCGACAATTATATTGCAAAGCCTTCACCCAATACAACTCTTGACATACAATTAGACTATTTCAACACTAGTTCGGCCAAATGTGTGATTGACTTATTTAAAAAATTAGAAACCATTCAAAAGAACGGCCTTGGAAAGGTAATCATCAATTGGCATTATAATGAAGATGATGGAGATATGCAAGAAGCTGGTCAAGATTACCAATCAATTGTTAAAGTAACTTTTAATCTTATATCCTTTATTCAATAAAATAACTATGAACAAATCAAATAAAATAGTAGCTTTAGGTATAACAATTACAACAATGATATTTGCTTCTTGTGGAGGAAACAAAGAAGCAGAAACAGCACCAAGCGACACTGCTAAAGCTGAAACTGCAGCAGCACCTGAGAGTACTGTTGATGAAATGGTTGACTTTAAATTTCATTATTTAACTGCTAATATTCCATCTCCAATGGAATTGGTGGATGCATTGCCAAAGGCTGGAATTCCTTTTAGCAAGGATGTATTAAATAACACCGAAAATGAATCAAAATACAATACTTCTTTGCAAAAAGCTATAAATTTTGGTATATACTCGGTTGATATGGCCTACTTAACCACAAATGAAGAATTTCCAATGGTTAAGTCATATTTAAATACATCACGTAATTTGGCTAAGTCTTTAGATTTATCTGAAACTTTTGATAAGGTTGTAGGCAACAGACTTTCACAAAACAGCGAAAATAAAGATTCATTAAAGAAAGTTATTGATGAGGCTTATTATGAGGTTGACAATTACATGCGTAACAATGAGCGTGCACTAGCTGCTACTCAAATGCTTACCGGAAGCTGGATTGAAAGTCAATATATTACACTTACACTTATCAAAGATGTGGTTAAAGATGAAAAAAATGCTATGCTTTTCGATAAGGTATTTGAGCAAAAAAGACATTTAGCTAGCTTAGTGAGCCTGCTAAAAGAATACGAAAAAGAAAAAGCATTTAAGCCTATTATTGATCAAGTTTATGAATTAAATAACCAATATAGCGCCATGAAAAATGAAGATGTAACAAATAAAGAGTTTTTAAATAAAATGGCCGCTTCTATTGCAAAAATTAGAAATGGCTTAGTGAAATAATAGCAAAATTAAAATATTAAAAGCTTTGAGGTGACCATACTTCAAAGCTTTTTTCATTTACAAAATTATGAGTGATAAAATTCTTAAGGCCCTAATTCAATTGTTTGCCATCATTGGCAAACCAAATGAAGTGCATGGCTCGGCCAGTAGAAATACAGTTGCTTTATTTTTGAAACAAGCTTTAAATAGTGAACAAGTAAATGAATACTTAGAGTTGTATGATTTCTATCTAAAAACGTACGACAATAATAGTGATGGTGAAAAACGAATTAAGAAAACTGCCGTAAGTTCAGTTAAAATATTAGTGATTTGCGAACAAATTAATGAAGCTCTTACCCAAAAACAGAAAATATTAGTACTTGTTAGATTAATTGAATATATACATGCCTCTGATGAAGTTGATGAGCAAGAATTTGAATTTATAAGTACAGTTTATTCTTCATTCAGAATCTCTGATGAAGAGTTTGATTTACTTTTTAATTTTATTACGCAACATGAAGCAAAGGATGATGAATGTATGCTCATTGTTAGCGAAGAAATAAATTCAAGTTATACAAAAAGTAAACAGCTAAAGGCCGAGCATTTACAGGGCGAGTTAAGGATTGTACATGTACCAAGTGTTGATATATATTTTGTAAAATATTTTGGTGTGATGGAGCTTTCTTTGAATGGTAACTCCATTTCTGATTATAGAATATACCAATTAAATAATGGCTCATCTATTAGAAGTTCCAAAATTCAGCCTATTTATTTTAGTGATATTATTAGTTGCTTTTTAAATGCCAATTTTAAAAATCCCATTAGTTACAAAGTAAAACAAATTGAATACAATTTTTCTGATGGTCATAAAGGATTGCACGAGTTGAGTTTTGAAGAAAATTCAGGAAAATTAATTGGTATCATGGGAGGCAGTGGTGCTGGTAAATCAACCTTACTTAATATTTTAAATGGTAATACAAATCCAAGTAAAGGAAGTGTAAGCATTAATGGAATTGATTTGCATAAAGACAAAGCAAAACTTGCAGGAGTTATTGGTTTTGTTTCGCAAGATGATTTGTTGATGGAAGATTTAACTGTATATCAAAATTTATATTTCAATGCACAATTATGTTTTTCTAATTTGAGCAACGAAAAAATAGTTGAAAAAGTCTTACACACCCTCAACGATTTGGGTTTGTATGATGTTAAAGATTTAAAAGTTGGTAGTCCACTAGATAAAATGATTAGTGGAGGCCAACGAAAAAGATTGAACATTGCCCTTGAACTAATTCGTGAACCTGGTGTATTATTTGTTGATGAGCCTACTTCTGGTCTTTCATCGCGCGATAGCGAAATAATCATTGATTTGCTTAAAACCTTAGCTCTCAAAGGGAAGGTAGTTTTTGTAGTGATTCATCAACCATCATCAGATATTTTTAAGGTGTTTGATAAATTACTTATTTTAGATAAAGGTGGCTACCCAATTTATCTTGGAAATCCTGTTGATGGGGTTTCACACTTTAAAAATGCTGTAAATTATTTAAACCCTAACGAAAGTGAGTGTATTATTTGTGGCAATGTAAATCCTGAACAAATTTTCAATATCATTGAAACACGCGTGTTGGATGAAAATGGCATGCCAACCAATGAAAGAAAGATTTCACCTAAAGAATGGAATGAGCTTTTTATAAAGGAAAACAAAATTGAATTATCTGATAATAGCCATCCCATTGCCGAAATTGAACAAACTTTTTTTACACCAAGTTTATGGAAACAGTTCAGTGTGTTTGTAAAAAGAGATGTATTATCAAAATTAAGTAACACACAATATTTATTGATAAATGCATTAGAAGCACCTGTACTAGCCTTCATTTTAGCATTTATGACTCGCTATCAACTGCCAAATAAAAATTATTCGTTTTATGATAATAAAAATTTGGTGGCTTACGTTTTTATGAGTGTTATTGTAGCCTTGTTTCTAGGATTAACAGTAAGCGCTGAAGAAATATTTAAGGATAAAAAAATAAGGAAGCGTGAGGCATTTTTAAACCTCAGCAGAGGCGCCTATTTATTTAGTAAAATATTTATTTTGTTTGTTATATCAGCAATACAAACATTGTTATTTGTGTTGGTGGGCAATTATATTATTGGTTTCAAAGAAATGTTTTTTGAATATTGGCTCATGTTGTTTGTGGTTTCCTTGTTTGCAAACGCCTTAGGTTTAAATATTTCTTCTGCCTTTAAAAGTGCAGTAACTATCTACATAATTATTCCTTTTTTAATTATTCCACAACTCTTACTGAGTGGTCTTTTAGTAAAGTTTGATGAGTTAAATCCAAGTTTATCCGCTAAAAGCATTGTTCCTAAATCAGGCGAAATAATGGCTTCAAGATGGGCCTTTGAAGCATTGGTAGTTAATCAATACAAAAATAATAAGTATGAAAAAAATATTTATCCATTCGAAAAAGAAATCATCAATGCCGCTTATTACAAAGGATTGTGGTTTAATAAAATGATGGAGTTATTAAATAATAAAACCGCAAATGCTCAAATAATTTTACGTAATGAACTCATAAATGCAGGATATAAAATTGATCCTTCAAATAAAATTGAAGGAAATAAGGTGAAGGAATTTTTAAATGAAATTAAACGTAAAAATCTTGATATTTATAAAAGAAACAATGATTTACTGGATGAATATTTCGTAAAAAATGCTACCTCTGATTCACAAAAAAAAGTGATTGAATTTAACAAAATGCATTTTCATAATGCACGTATTGATGAATTGGTAAAAAACAGTCGCCCACTTGAAGAAGGTATTTATGCAGAAGCTGGATATTTGCATCCAAATGAAAATAATATTTATTTCAATGCCTCAAATAAACATCAAATAAGAGCACACTTTTATGCCCCTAAAAAGCTAGTGGCAGGACATTATTATGACACCTATTGGGTTAATCTTATGGTTATTTTGTTGATGACTGTTGGCTGTTTAATAGCGTTGTATTATAACTTGTTAAAAAAGTTAATCAATAGCATACAGGACTTATCTTTTAAATTTAAAATCAATAAAAGTTAGCAAACAATTAGTGCAGCTTACTTTGTATAAGGTTAATAAATTCGCTTCTTGTAGTATCTTTTAAAAATTCGCCTGTAAATGCAGAAGTCGTTGTTACCGAATTTTGTTTTTGTATACCACGCATTTGCATACATAAATGACTGCACTCTATAACTACCGCAACTCCTAATGGTTTCAAGGTCTCCTGAATACAATCTCTAATTTCAGTGGTCAGTCTTTCTTGAACTTGCAGTCTTCTTGAAAAAGCATCAACTACGCGCGGAATTTTACTTAAACCAACAATGTATCCATTGGGAATGTAAGCAATGTGAGCTTTACCAAAAAAAGGCAAAATATGATGTTCGCATAATGAATATACTTCAATGTCTTTAACAATCACCATTTGCTTATAGTCTTCCTTAAACATAGCACTACGCAATATGGCATTGGGGTCTAAATCATAACCATGAGTTAAATATTGCATGGCTTTGGCAGCGCGTAATGGCGTTTTTAAAAGACCTTCGCGGTTAGGCTGTTCACCTAGTTGCTTTAAAATATCTAAATAATCAGAAGATATTTTATTGATTGATTCTTCGTTATAATGCTCTGTTTTTTCGTACCCATCCATAGTAAAATGACTTTAATTATTATTCTCCAAAATACTCTACAAAATTATTTTCAGTTTCATAAAGTTTAATGCTGTGTAACTGGCATCCAAGAGGAACAATAAAAGGCAATAATTGTTTCCAAATTTCTATAGCCAATACTTCAGTTGATGCCATTTTTCCAAGCATAAATGGTACATCTAAGTTTAAATTACGATGATCTAATGCCTCAATAATTTCTGATTTTATAATTTTACTAAGCAACTTTAAATCAACCACAAATCCTGTCTCTGGATTTGGTTTTCCCTTTACCGTAACATATAAATCGTAATTATGTCCGTGCCAATTTTTATTGGCACATTTGCCAAAAACCTCTAAATTTTTTTCTTCACTCCATTCGGCACGCCAAACTTTATGTGCAGCATTAAAATGTTCTTTCCTTGTAACGTAAATCATAAATTTAATAATTGCTGCAAATATACAAGGTATGGCAATAAATAAATACTTTAATCTCTTGTTTGTGTTATTTTATATATTTTTATTGCATGAAAATTTTGTTAGTAAGCGCTACAGCGCTTGAAATTAATCCCTTTGTATCTTCCCTTGGCAAAGCTCAATTATTGAATAAACACCTCAGCAAGTATTTTTATCATGATTTGGAAATTGATGTTTTAGTTACAGGTGTAGGCATGGTATTTACAGCCTTTTACTTAGGTATTCAACTTAATAATCAAAAATATAATTTAGTAATAAATGCTGGAGTAGCGGGCGCTATTGACAAAGAATTGCAATTAGGTGAGGTGGTTCATGTGGTGCAAGATTATTTTTATGAATTAGGTGCCGAAGACAATGCCAGCTGGTTGAGTATATCAGACTTAGGATTATTGTCAAACAATGATTTACCCTATACTGCAAACGGATTAACCAATCAAAATTTCCTAAATATTCCACAATTAAATTCCTTAAAGCAAGTTAAAGCACACACCGTAAATAAAGTACATGGCCATTTACAAAGTATTGAAATTATGAAACAACGCAGCCAGGCTCAAATTGAAAGTATGGAGGGCGCTGCATTTTTGTTTTGTTGTTTAAAAATGGATGTTCCATGCGTACAAATTAGAGCAATTTCCAATTATGTTGAAGTAAGAAATAAAGCCAATTGGAAGATGATTGAGGCGGTAGAGGGCCTCAATTTTGAGTTGAGCGAAATTTTTCAGAATTTATTGGATATAAAGATGAATTAAACTTTTTTTGAAAAACTTGCACATTATAGAACTATGTTTGTATCTGGACTAAAATTTACTGAATATTAGGTCCAAAAGCTAGATTGTTTTAACAGTTTGAACATTAAAATAATCTAAAACCTTTCACTTTAGTTAATATTCCATTTTTGCCTAAATAAAATTGCGCCTAATCCTAGCTATAACAAAATCTAAATTGAGTTTCCTCTGCAAGAAATAAGCGGCTTGTCAATCATTTATGATTTAAATGGCAAATAAATCTACAACGAGCACAAATCGACATACACCTATTTTAAACTCATCAACCTGCAAGGCAAACTCAGCAGCGGCATGTATGAACTCAGCATGATGTTTGGTGATCAGCGTTTTATAAGGAAATTACTTTTGGAGTATGTTTTTAACTAAAAGCTGAAGTAGTCGAAATGTTATTGTGAGGGCATAGCCCCAGGCACCTCTCAGCAGCATCAACTCAAAATAAAAACACGCGTTGATAATATGCTTAAAAGCAAACCGCTAACTTTAAGCAGATTGCTATATCAATTTGACTGACCCTTAATGACGATTGGGACTAATGAGGTATGGGCAAGGAAGGCTTGCTTAAGCAAACAAATGCTCAAAAATAATTCTATCATCATCTCCAAAAGCTAAACCTCTGCGCTCGTAAACCCTGCTAGCTACCTCTATAGCTTTTTCTAACTCAAATTTGGGGGCATTTTTTTGACCACCCCAACTAAAGTTAGGAATAAACTTTGGAGGAAATCCACCATCAAAAATATTGGCGCAAAAGCCTGTAACCGTACCTGTATTAAACATCGTATTGATACCCGCTTTACTGTGATCGCCCATCATTAAACCACAAAACATTAAACCGGTTAACTGGTAATCGTTCTGAGTCATATCCCATATTTTTACCTGTCCATAATTGTTTTTTAAGTTTGAGTTATTCGTATCTGCCCCCAAATTGCACCATTCACCAATAACACTATTGCCTAAAAAACCATCATGCGCCTTGTTAGAATAACCAAAAATAACTGAATTGTTTACTTCACCTCCTACCTTGCTTTCAGGTCCAATGGTTGTTGGACCATAAATTTTGGCTCCCATTTTTATTGCCGAATGTTCACCTAAAGCAAAAGGTCCACGAATCATGCTGCCCTCCATTACCTCCGCATGTTTTGCAATATAAATTGGTCCACTTGAAGCATTTAAAATACAACATTGCACTATGGCCCCTTCTTCAATAAAAATATTTTCGGGGCATATAACTTGGTTGCTAGCGTCAATTGGTGCGCTTTTACGGTCATGGGTAAGCAAATTAAAATCATCAATGATATTTTTACCGTTGTTGGCAAATATTTCCCATGGTTTATTCAAAAAAGTAACATCGGTCTCACAACCACTTGTTTTTAAATCATTTTTAATAGGATTAAATAGCTCGTTATAATCCGCAACATGAATGGCTACAATTTTGTTATTGTTAACAAGAACCGTGTCTTTTTCTAATTTGTTAATCTCATTGATGAGGTCTGTATTTGGAAAAGCAGCAGCATTAATATAAACGCAAGGATTTCCTTCATTGTTTTTTCCTAATTTTTTGTACTTTTTTGAAAGATAATCTTCAGTAAAGTAAGCACATTGGGCATTCAAGTAATTATCCCATTTTTCTTTAAGTGTTAAAATTCCAACTCTAATTTCAGCGACTGGGCGGCTCAATGTAAATGGAAATAAGTTCTTACGATTTTCATCATCAAATAAAATATAATTCATAATGCTATTTTTAACAATGTAAACTTAAAAAAAAATGCAGTGCAAGGTGTATATAACACAAAAAACCCTCCGTTGCCGAAGGGTTTCTGTTCATTATAATTAATGGATTAATTAAAAAATAATGATTATCCTTTAACTTCCTCTGTTTTTTTGCCATAACGACTGCGGAATCTATCAACGCGACCAGCAGTATCAACCAATTTAACCTTACCGGTATAAAACGGATGTGATGTATGAGAAATCTCTAATTTTACTAAAGGGTATTCATTTCCATCTTCCCAAACTATGGTGTCTTTTGTATCCGCAGCTGAGCGTGTTAAAAAGGCATATTCATTTGATAAATCTTTAAAAACCACAAATCTGTAATTTTCTGGATGTGTATTCTTTTTCATGTTAATTAATTTTTCGGGAGGGCAAAAGTACAAAACCGAAACAAATAGACAAAATGAATTTTGAAATATATTCCTAACTTATTGTAAAATAGCCCAATAAGATTAAAACTAAAATCTAAATTTTTAAATCTTTGTAAAATTTAACCATAAAAAGTCGTTAATTTAGTTTAGTTATTTGAAAATCATATAGTTATAATTAAAAAAGTTAATATTCACATATCAACGCGATGAAAGCAATTAACTGTTTTTGTTCATTTCATAAAAGTTGGAATATATTTGCACTCTATGATAGCCTATAACCCGAAAGACTGGACAAAATTAATTTTTGTTTTTCACAAAAGCGATACCGTTAGAATGTTGCTGCCCGCCCTGATTATTGTGGCTGTTTATTCTACCTTACTTACCTATATCTCAGTAGATTTGCATTTCTTAGAATTTAAAAGTACTACTGCCATCCATTCTTTGTTGGGCTTTGTTATTTCTATGCTATTGGTTTTTAGAACAAATACTGCATACGACAGGTGGTGGGAAGGAAGAAAACATTGGGGAGAATTAGTAAATAGTTCAAGAAATTTTGCCCTTAAAATAAACACAATGATGCCTGATGAGGCGTCAAAGGACAAAGAAATACTATATATTTTAATTTCCAATTTTCCTTTTGTGCTTAAAGAGCATCTTAGAGGCCGTTTTAATGAAAATGAATTTGAGCAAAACCAAGCTATTACAGCGCAGGAGTTAAGTAAATACAGTCATAAACCCAATGCGGTGGTTAGAGCTATTGAAAAGGAGGTGATGAAAGCGCATCAAAATAAATTTTTAACATCAGAACAATTACTAATGCTCAATGATGAATTAAAATCTATGGCAAACGTTTGTGGTGCTTGTGAACGTATTAAAAATACGCCAATACCATACTCATATAGCATGTTTTTAAAGAAATTTATTTTTGCTTATGTTTTTACCATGCCACTTGGTTTTGTGTTTGATTTTAAATATTGGACAGCGCCTATTGTGGTATTTATTTTTTATGCCTTCGCCAGTATTGAATTAATTGCAGAAGAAATAGAAGACCCGTTTGGAAAAGATGCCAATGATTTGCCAACCGATGCCATTTCAATTACAATAAGAAACAATGTAAAAGAAATTGCCAGTATGAATTAATATTTGGTGTGTATGCGAGTTGTATTTTTAATTATATTTTTAGTTGCGCTGTTTTTTGAATCGCAAGGCGAAATACAGCAAGATACGAACTATTATAGAAAATATAATGACAGACTTATCATATCATTTTACTCCATAAAAAGTAATTTTGAAGTAGGATTTAAGCAAAAATATTTTAGCGATAGTATAGCCAACACATCCATTAAATTCACATCAAATGCACCTGAAACTGGTGGTTTTAGTATCGCTTTTGACAAAATATCCATTGCCTATGATTATAGAACAGTACTACCTGATGATCGTACCCTATTTAGGACAGGTCAAAACAAAGTAAACACCCTATCATTCAATATTGGTGGCAATCGTTGGATTCTTGAAAACAGTTGGAGGAGATTTAAAGGTTTTTATGATAACAATACTGCGCAAAACTATGTAGGTTATGATACAAGCAAACCTTATTTCCAGAATCCATCCATGGAATCAAATACATTTCGTTCAAAATTCATTATCTTTAAAAACTATAAACGCTTTGCATATAAAAGCGCATATGGCAATATGTATAGACAATTAAAATCGGCAGCTACATTATTATTTTCAGGCAATTTGTATTATCAAAACTTATCGTCAGATACGGCATTTATTCCATATTATCTTCGCGAATATTACGGTGATATAGCACATCTCAATAATGTAAACATTAAAGGAATTTCCACATGTGTTGGTTTTTCTTTTAATTTAGTGTTATTAAAACGATTCTTTTTTAACACTACCATTGCATTAGGACCCGATTTTCAGTGGCGTTCAACCAGTAACTTCGATGGTTCAAAAGTAAAAAATGTTTACACTACAATTTCAGCTGACAGTAGATTTGCATTGGGTTTTAACAATAGAAATTTCTTTTTTACACTTTATGTATCAAATGATGTGAATAATTTCAAATCTAAATTTTGGGAAATCAATCAAAGTTACATCTCAAGTGGAGTAAATATTGGTTACCGCTTCAAGGTGAAAGAAAACAAAGCAATCAAAAAAATGAAAGAACATAAGTTCTACAAATTATTATAAGCCAATCACGGATTAGTAACTAGGGCATCTTCCACGATTATCATCAATTCTCCAAACAATAGTAATACCTACAAAGCTGTACCAATCTTTGGTATTAGAATTCCCTCTTTGGCGATACAAATTGGAATAATTTTCATTATCATCTACAACAAGATTTAAACTTCTATCACTCAAAGCGGCTGCTTCGGGTCCACGTTCTTTGGCTATGACTTCAGGATAAACGTAACTCATACTCACATCATCAAGATAATCAGTATATAATTTTCGTAAACCCCATTCAATACCTACTCCAACTTTTTTATTAAACGATGCCTTAAATCCCAAGCCTAATGGTATACCAAATTGCACTGCTGCAGCTCTTTTTCTTTTGTAAACTGAGGTTCCTTGCCCTTCGGTATCCATAAATCTTAATTTATAATAAGTACCATTTAACTCGGCTTTGGGATTAAAAAAATAAAAGGCACCGCCAGTAAAAATGTAGGGTGTAAATGGAAAATTCATACCCGGAGTATTACCACCAATTTCATAAGGTAAAAAATTAAAAACAAGCTGCGAAGAAACCTCAACCACAAATGTTCGAACCGACAAATTTCTATTTACTAAATACGGGTCATTGGAAAACTTATCTGCTGCACTAAATCTTCCTGCACTAAATGTATTACGCCAACCCCAACGGGTATTAACTGAATTTCTTTGCATTAACAATGAAGCTCCAGGGCCTATATTATGGATCAAATTAAATCTATCATTTAAATCACCTGCATAATGAATTCCACCCAATAAAAGTCCTACCTCTGTATGTTTAAGGAATTTGCTTTGACCAAAAACTATCAGAGGGGCATAAATACAAAAGAGTGAAACTAATATAAACTTATTTATTCTCAATTATGATTTAAAATTGGCGCCAATATTAACTACTTTATACTCTCCAATGCCTTTTGCGCTTTGGTATTATTAGGATCAATTTCTTTTAATTTTAGCCACAATTCCTTAGCTTTAGCATTGTCTTTTTGTAGCATATAATAATAACCTAAGTATTCATATGCTTCGGTAAGTTCTTTTAAAAATTTCTTTGTATCAGTGGTTAGTTCAACGTATTTAGTGTAATAAGGTTTTGCTAGGCCAAGCTTACTGTCTGGATCTAATTGAATACTTGACTTTGCTCTCCACAAGTATCCAATTGGAAGAGAATTTTGCAACTTAATTACGGTGCCAAAACAAGTATCAGCATTGATGAAATCCTTATTGAAATAATAAGCTCTTCCCATACTAAAATAATCGTTTGCATTAAGTTTATTAGTGGCTTTAAGCTTTCTTTCATATGATTTAACTGCATTATCATATTTTTTCATTTTTAGATATATACTTCCCATTTCACTGTATAAATCTGTTTTTGAAGTATCTAATGATAAAGCTTGTTCCAAATCAATTATAGCCAAAGAATCTTTACTTGTTTTAGAAAATAACTTGCCTCTATATTCATAATCAGAAGCAATAATTTTAGTTTTTTCATTGGGCGCTCTGTTAAAGAAACGGTTAATATAGTTTACACCTGAACTATAATCACCTGTTTCATACATTGAATAGGCTAATAAACGGTTTACAAAGTTTTTTGAAGTATCTTGTTTTTGCAATTCATTGAATAGTGAAATACTTTCCTTATACTCTTTATTTAAAAACAGGAAAGACGCATAGCGTTGTTTAGCACTAAAATTATTGCCTGCTAAATCTAAATATTTTTTATATTTAGTTTTTGCTTTATCGTATTGTTTAGCCATATAATATAACTCACCTTGTTCGCGGTAAGCAGGTGCAAATGTTGAATCAATTTTTGCCGCATCTTGATATTTGTCAAGAGCTAATGTATAGTTTTTAGCCCTACCATAAAGTTGTCCAACTCTTAAAATTGCCTTTACAGAAGATTTGTCCAAATCTTGTGCCTTCTTGTAATTAGCAATAGCATTATTTCCATCAGCTTTCTCAAGATACATATCGCCAGTTAAAATATATACTTCAGGATTTTTAGGCTCTAATTTCGCAGCGGTTTCAAGCAATTTTGTCGCTTGATCCAAATCCTTTTGAGGTGCTTTAATTAAAACTTCAGAAACCTTTAAAAGCACTGTCGTGTTTTTGTTTGCACCCATTGCAAGTGCCTTATCAAGTTGTGTTTTAGCCTCAGCTATTTTCCCTTCAAATTGAGCAATTTTTCCAAGCCCAACGTAATTTAATGGAACTGAAGGTGCTAACTCAATGCCTTTCTGATAAAAATATTTAGCACTATCAGTATCTTCATTTTTAAAGTAATTTTCACCCATGTAATAGTATAAATCGCCATTATTTGGTTGACCTTTCATTAAATTTTTATAGGCTCTCGTAGCAGTCTCAAACTGTTCGTTATCAGTAAATTTTATTGCATCCTGCAATGTTTGTGCTTTTAAATTTTGGTGGTATATAATAACTGTCAATACCAAAGTTGCAATTCTTTTAATCATTTTTATTTTATTATTTTTAATCATAAGTTGGTGCTAATTTATTGAAGTGGTTTATTTGTAATTTGAATTAATCTAACTTGCATTGTAGCAGGCACCAAACCTGCTAGTTTCATCATTCTTTGACCTTTTTCGCCTGCAACAAAAGAAACAAAACCTGTGCCAAGTCCTGCCCGAGTTTGCCTATTAATCATATAAACGCTTCTGCAAAGCGGGTATGACTTGTTTGCAATGTATGCTTGTTTTGGTTTTCTGAATTTGGTTAACTCATTGGGAAATTCTTCATCAGTTAATCCAACTACCTTAACTTTTTTAAGGAATGATTGTGAAAGTGTATCATCCATATCGCTTATCCAATTTACACTAACAACACCAATTGCATTTTCATGAGAACTAACGTATGAAATAACTTCTGGATTTGACTTAACAGCAAAAACGTTATTACCAAAATTCTCATTATTGATTAAATTCTTCAAGTACCTATAATTTGCTGAATTGGGATTATCAAAAACTATATTTATTTTTTGCTTTTTATTGTGTGGCCACAATGTGTCATTTCCAGTTAAAAAGCTTTTAACTTGTTTTAAACAAAGTGCAGTATCTAGGTTGTTATTGTGAACAACAAGTGCAATTGCATCTTCGGCAATTTTTGTGGTTT
Organism: Bacteroidia bacterium; assembly: GCA_035439485.1. Taxonomy (GTDB): domain Bacteria; phylum Bacteroidota; class Bacteroidia; order UBA4408; family UBA4408; genus CAIKXD01. Next base: position 19,409 of record DAORKI010000028.1, on the reverse strand, counting down.
TCGGATAAATGTTGGCTGTTTTAAACTTGTTTAATTCATCTTTTGTAAGTTCTCTATTAAGCACTGCCACTTTAGATGAATCTTTCAACAAATCTTGCAATGCTTCTTGTTCAGGCTTAAAGCGTGCAATTACTTTAGCATTAGGATAAAGTGCTTCAAAGGTGTAAATTTGGGTATCAAACAACAATGCGTATGATTCATCAACAGAAATATTTACCTTTCCAGAAGTAGGAGTATCAGTATAATCAGCTCCTACAGGATTGTTGTTACATGAATAAAAAGTAATAACCAAGAATAAACCTATAATTCTTATATGAATCTTCATACTCTTTAACGTATTAATTAAAAATTCATTGTTATTGACTATCAATGGCTCTGTTTTTCCTTAATCTAAGGGCCATATACAATCTAAAAATTGCATAAACTAGCACAATACTTCCATAAACTGCTCTATTACGAGGAATTAAATCAATAAATACATTTGTAAAAATTAAACTTAAGCCAATTAATATATAAACGCCTACCATAAAAATTCCCACATAATAGGCAACGTTTTTAAGCGCTTGATTCGAATCTTTTCCCATTTCGTTAAAATAAAACACAAATTAACAAAAAAATGGCACATAAAAGCGTGAATAATCCATAAAAAAAGACAGCCCCAAAGAAAAACTTTGAGGCTGTATTTTTTTAATTCGCAAGAAAAAATCAATTTGTTAAATACACTTTTTGCGTAAACACTTGATTCTTAGAAGTTACTTTAATTAAATATTGACCAGTAGCGATATTATCAAAATTTACATTTTTAGTTCCTTTTAAACTAATTTGTTCTTGAAAATATATCCGCTCACCAATTAAATTAAACATTTCGAGGTTACCTGTACCTTCAAATTTTTCAAATTGAATTGATAATTTGTTTCCGATTGCAATAATTTTAATATTTTCACTATTGATAGCAGTTAATCCACTGGTATTTGAAACTTCTATTTGTGCTGAAACTGAATCGCTACAAATGCCATTGGTAGCAGTAAAAGTAACATTATAGCTACCAATTTGATTGAAAGTGTGAGATACATTTGATGGACCATTCATGATTACATTCCCATCACCAAAGTTCCAATTAAATGATGTTGCTCCAGCAGCATTAGCAATAAATGAAATACTGGTATTATTTAATAAATCAACAGAGTTTTGACTCACAGACATATTAGCTACAATTGCATTACCACCTGCAATAGTGAAATAATCAACTGCTGAGTACAAATAAGGAACAGTATCAAAAGTCATTTCAACTATGTAGTTACCAGCAGAAAGGTTGTTTACAGTTTGTTGTCCATTTACGCCATTTTGTGTGTTAATCACATTACCTGAGGCATCTTTAATAATAAAGTTATAAGTGGCAACTGAAGGGTAATTAAGAGTAAGTGAACCATCGTTTCCTTGACAAGTTTCATCGATAGCTTCAAATGTAACTGCAGGACGGAAATGTAACACAAATCGATCTCTATTGAATCCAATTGGCAAATAGGTCGTATAAGTTGTTTGGTTTCTTAAATTAATCATGGTGTCTAGTTGGGTATCTTCTAAATACACCACTACCGAAGGAGCAAAAGTTGAAATATCGGTTAACACCAAGCTATAATTACCTGCGGTTTGAATTTTTAAACCAATTTGAGTTGTTTTGTCTGCATTAAATTCCCCCATAACATTAATAGTGAGATCCATGCTATCAACAACTGTGAAAATATTAGGGAATCCTGCTACTGGAGAAAAAAGTATGGTAGCATCTCTATTTGATTCATAACTATCAGAAGCTGTTGGATCAAAATACATGGCCATTTCATTTGCAAATCCATTTCCATGAATTTCCATTCTTAATAAATCACCAACACTTGAGTTGTTAAAAAAAGTAGTTCCTAAATCAGCATAGGATGTATTTCTTATGGTGTTTGATGTATTAATTGTACCTGAAGTTAATGCATTTGCAAAAATTCCTTGAGAGGATGCAATTGCATCTGTTACTCCATTAGTTCCTGTAGAGCCATCCCAAGTTCCATATCCACCTGCATATCCTCCCGATGAAATAAAAGACTTATAGCCAGAAGTAGATAATATGCTACTGTTTTGGGATCTTAATGCATTCCAACTTATTGGGGAAGGATAAGGGTTACCAATTAAATTCAAACCATCGGATACATTAGTTAATGCATATCCACCAGGAATAGAAGCGTTATTTAATGGCCCTTTAACATCAACTACAGTGTTACCAGGCACCACACAAGCAAAACCTTTTAATGGAGTAATTGGATCTGTAACTCCTGTGGCAGAAATCCAACCATAATTAGGGTCTGGATTAATATCTGCTTCATTATATTCCCATACTGATGCTAGTTGTGAATAGGAAGCACCTGGTATAAAACTTTGATTATCTAAGGCAGAAAGAATGGTAAAATCATCGCGCCAGCCTGAAGTTGTATTATTTACAAAAGCACCTGAAACAGGTGATGATAAATAATGATACCCACTTGCAGCTCCTATTTTACGTTCAACTACAACATCACCTGTAATAATTCCTGCCATAGGGTTAACCAATGCAGTTTTGCCAATAACTGAGCGAAGTACCAAATATCCACCTGATGATAGTGTTCCAGCTGTGGTAGTTAATACACCAGAAACATAAGTAGTGTTACTTAATATTATATTTCCACTCGTATTATTAGTTATTAAATTATTGAAGGTGGTTTTACCAGATAGGGTTTGATCACCTAAAGTTCCATTAAATTCAATAGATCCAGGGGTAATTGTAGGGTCAATAATAGTTGTACTTGAACTTGCAACACCCGAAACTGACCAATTACCTTTCACATTTAATTTAAACCCATTAGTGTTTAAACCGTTGCTAACAAAATATGGTGGTGCTGTTTGAAAGTTAATATTCCTACAAGTTGCATTGCAATTAAGCACTATTTGTGGTGTTCCTGCAGGTATAGTAACATCTATAGAACCATTTGGAACTGTATTACAAGCCCAATTTGATGGAAGACACCAATCGTTTGAACCGCCAATCCAAGTACCATATCCTGTACCCGCAATATTTAAAGTATATTCTTCAATTTCACCACTATTATAACTTGCTGCATCACATGGATTTGAACTTGGTGTGCCATCAGTTACCATAACTCTTAATCTTACATTTCCATTGATTCCAGTACACGGTATGGTAATGATGTGAGTAGAAGTTCCAGCCACAGGACTTTGTGGGATCAACACATTTTCACCAGGTCCACTGAAACTATTATCGCCATTTAAGTCTATCCAAGCAACTCTACCTAATGCCGCAGCACCAAAGGTTTTAATTTTTAATTGATATGAAAACCCTTTTTGAACCGTGGTGGTTTGAGCTTGAAAATCTTGATAGTTATCTCCACTAGCATCAAAAGTTGAGTTGTTATTAATTTGATTAAATTGTACATTGGTTATGTAATGGGTAGAAACACCAGGACTTGTATTTATAGTTGAGGCACATCTTGGTGTTATAGTTACAATTGGTGTTGTTTGAACTAAACATCCTGGACCATTTTGAACTTGAGCTCTAACGGATAGATTTCCATTGATTCTATCGATAACGACTAAATCGTTGTTACCATCAGGTAATTCAGTACTACTTACCGATCCAAATCCATTTAAAGAAAATTCCCATAACACAACATCTCCTGTATTACCACCAAGCGTTAAGGTATAAGCATCGTTGACTGTGCTTGTAGAAGGCACTGGATTTACTGTAATTGTTCCAGCAACAGTTGGAGTAATGCATGGGAAACATTCAAATTTCAATTGAAAAATCCCTTGAACACCACCTAGGCCTCCAACCAATATAAAATAATCAGTTCCACTCACTGACTGCCAAGAAACTTCAGACTGTTGTCCACTTCCGCAACCCGCAAAATCATCATTTGAAGCTACACAACTTATACTTCCACAACTTCCACTATAAACAGCCACTTTAGTATTAAAGGTTGTCCCATTACATGTGCTCACTCTAAAATAATCACCTGTTCCAAAAACGCGATACCAAATACCATTGATTCCAGATACTGACATTCCTCCACAAACAGCTACAGGATCACCACCAGAAGTACCTCCATTTGAGTTTTGTCCGTAAGCAATATCACCACAATTTAAAGGTATAGCATCATCACATAAGTCATTTGATGGCACAGGAGGAGGAATTACATTGACAACACAAATAGATATATTAGCATTTGAAGGTACGCCTGCTGCAAAATCATATACACGTAAAAAATAAGTTTGACCAACAGTTAAACCATTTAATACAAGAGTTTCGGTTTGGCCTGGACCGTTGTTGTTAATACAATCTAAGAAGGTGGTAGTTACACAACTTCCACTGTAGGCTGTTATTGCCATATCGTAAGACCCTTGACCAGTTGCTTGGATAATAGAAGAAGTTTGAGCTGCAGTAAATTTAAACCAAACGTCATCATTTAAATTTCCACCACAAATTGGTGTTGATTGAGGAGATAACGTTGCACCGGCTGCATTTTGCAAATAAGGTGAGCAACTATTTCCAGCAATTAAATTAATAGCTCCTGCACAATTATCATTAACTGGCGGGCTAGGAATAATAGGAGTTGTAACACAAATGGTAAAAGTAAGTGTACTTGGTGCACCAACCTCTACATCAAATACCCTAATATAATAAGTGGAAGTAGGTGTTAAACCTGTAAGTGATAAAGTTTCTGTACCACCATCACCCGTATTGTCCATACAGGCTATACCAGATGCTCCACATGCACCACTGAAAGCTTCAATCACAGCATCAAATTGAGCTGAACCAGTAACTATAACATTGTGCACTGATTGAGTGGCTACAAATTTATACCAAACATCATCATTGTTAGTACCAAAACAGTTAGTTGACGGTGCCGATTGTGTGGCGTTTAAAACTGTTCCAGCAGTTGGAGACGAACAAGTTGGAGTTCCGCTTGGAACAACTGTTATGGCTCCAGCACAATTATCATTAACTGGTCCAGGAGTTACCACACCATCAACAACGCAAATATCAAAACTTCCTTGTGTAGCGTATCCCACTCCCCTTCCATACACTCTTATGCGGTAGGTAGTAGCAATGGTTAAACCTTGCAAACTTAAAGTTTCTGTACCACCAATACCTGCACCATCTACACACTGTATTAAAGATCCATTGCAAAGTCCGGTTCTTAATTCTAGTACAGCATTCAGTGGGGCTGTTGGTGCTACGATAATATCATGTGCAGTTGAAGTAGCAACAAAACTATACCATACATCATCATCAGGATTGGCAACAAATCCTCCACATAAACTACCAGCTAAACCAGTGTTTGTAGCTCCTAATGTAGTTCCTGAAGTTGGAACGCAACTTGCATTGGATGTTAAAGAAATTGCATTACCACATAAATCATTTACAGGCGGAGGAAAGAGAACGACTTGGTTTACTACACAAATATCGAAATTACTATTGCTAGGATACCCACTTCCATAATCATAAACTCTTATAAAATAAGTTGCACCAATGGTTAAACCAGATTGAGAAATTACCTCAGTACCTCCAGAACCTGAAAGATTGGCACATGCTAAGTTATTAAGAGATCCACATGAACCTTCTAAAAATTCAATTACCATGTCCATTCCTAAGGCACCAACTGCAGTAATATCTACAGCAGTTGAAGTAGCAACAAACTTATACCAAACATCGTCATTTGCATTTCCACCACATGATGAGGCAGGTGAAGATAAAGTGGCGTATTCTACTGTTCCATTTGTATTAACACAGGAAACTCCTGGTGTTAGCGTGGTGGCACCAGCACAATTGTCGTTTGAAGGAGGAGGTGGAATATAAGTTACACAAATATTAAATGTTCCATAACTAGCTGTGTTTTTATCATATACACGAACTCTATAAACATTACCAATTGTAAGTGATGTCAAATTAAGGGTTTCCGTTCCACCGGCTAGCGTATTATCAATACAATTTACTTGTGCTGGAGATACGCAACTATTGTTTTGATATATAGCTAACACAATATCAATTCCTGAAGTAGCCTGAGCTGTAATTGTAACATTAGTTGAAGGTGCTGTAAATTCATACCAAACATCATCATCAGGATCGCCTCCACATGAAGCAGCAGCAACACCTGATGCAGTAGCATTAACAGTTGTACCTGATGTAAAGCTACATGCCAAGGCAGGCGTCAAGGTTGAACCCGGACAACCATCATTGACTGGCGGTGCGGCTAATGTCGTAAATGCATGAAAAGCACTCCATGGGCTTAAAGGTCCCCCACAATTAGTTCTTACTCTAAAATGATAAGGAGTGGCAGACAATAATCCAGTTAAATTGGAAGTATTAACTAACCCTAAATTGAGTGTTGTATAGGGGCCTGATGGTGATGGACCATATTCAACATCAAAAGCAGATGATCCGCAACCAATAGTATTCCAATTGATTGTAGCAGTAGAAAAACCAATTGAAGTTGCTGTTAATGTATTTACTGTTGGACACGCATTTTCTACAGTTATTTGATCTACAGCCATATCAAATCCATTTTCACTAGTTGCTCTTAAAGCTAATCTCACATTTGCATTTCCAGCATAGGCAGATAAACATGCTGTGTAATCTTGCCAAAACATAGTACTGGCAGCTGCATTATATCTGCTACATGTTGGTGCTCCTGAAACAAAGCTCCAGGTATTTCCACCATCAGTTGATACCTCAAAACGAATTCTATCATTAGCAAATGAAGCATTATCATCTTGCGCTAAACTTATAGTTATTACTGGTGAAGTCAAGCTTGTAAAATCCATGCATGGTAAAATCAATCTTGCTTCCTTTCCAGGTAAATAATCATAACTAGCAAAAATAGCATATCCATTATTAGCTGTAGTTAATGATGGTGGTGCCACAAATCCTGGCTCAAAAGTTGGTGAAAAAAGTATGGCCCAATTATCTGTGGTATTTGGAGCAATAGTTTGAGTTACATATGCAGGACTAGGAGAAGCAGCAAATGTTTCAACATAAGGAAAACTTGAGTTTCTTGATATTACACGACTAACTGTGGCAAGTGCATCATTTATTACATTACCATCACCAGTGGTTGCGTGTGAACAAGCAAAATTATAAGTTCCATTTGTAGACATATTAACTACAGGAGTACAATTCACATTTAATGTACCGTTTACAGCCAAAGTTCCAGTGTTAACTGTAGCACTTACGCTAGTAGTTATAGCTCCTGTGATATTAACTGTAATTGTTGTTGGATTGGTAGCAAAATTGTGAACGGCTGAACCTTCGTTTTTAAGTTGAACTGTAACTGTTTCCGATGCACTTCCACAAGATACACTTGGGCTAACAAAACTATTTAAAGCAATATCTATAGAGGCTGGAGATGGTGGAGTCCATTTAAAAGTTCTTCCACTAACTGGAGCTACTGTGGCAGCTACTACAGCTAAATTACTGTTATTTGCAGTTCCTGCAATTGATGTGTTCCAATCATGTCCTGAGCCAGCATTAACTAAACGATTATTATAATCAGTATTGGTATTCCCTCTCAATCCAACTTGAGGACCTGGCGTTGCCGCAACACTTGCAAAGTTACAGTCACCATACATTACCTCGATTGAATTGTCAGATTCATTTAATCTGATTTGGAAATTGTATCTTTGATTGTTGATAGAAGTTGCCCTCGCATTTTTCCATTGCACTACTAAGGTGCGCGAAGGTGATGAACCTATTGTTTGATATCTAATTTCTCCAGTGTATTGAGTGCAAACTGCACTGGCTGTTGAAATTGTTGGAGCGTTTGATATTGTAACTGAGTTGGCTGTTTTTGAAGAAACAGTTGTTCCTGCTGGAATTCCTGTTCCATAAATGCGTGCACCTACAGTTATACCACCTGTTTGTGAAATACCTGTTATGGTGAAATTACCAGAGGTAATGTTGCCATTGAAGGTGTGTGAACCAACCAAATTTCTCCCAAAACCTGAAATAACATTATTGGTACCGACCCCACTTGAAATTGGCACAATTACTTGAGAAACTGTATTCCCCATAGCAATAAATCCATCTGCACACATACTAAATGTTGTGTAGGCTGTACCATTATAAGTAAAGGTAAATCCAATTGGAATTGCATTATCAGTTTCGGCATCCCATGCTGTAGGGAGCAATTCATTAGATGCTCTTAAAACTGTTCCTCCAGTTATTGGAGTGTATGTTCCAACAGAAGTTGAAAAAGTGTAATTTGGCGAAGCTACTTGTCCAAAAGAATTTATAGAAACTGCTAAAAGGACTAAAATGAATCTTATTGGTAAATAATTATTCATGATGACCTCCTTTTTTATTAAGTAAAGCTATTTCTTTGGTGTGGTTTAATTCAATTAAAATTTGAGACAAATCTTCAAATTGTTTGTTGTTAATGGTTTCTGCCACCCTTTTTTCAAATTTTTGAGTTTGATTAGGATTTTTAATTAACCATTCGTTCATATCGTTTTTAAATTGGTCAAGATCAACACCGTCATCATAAATAATGACCTTAGGAAGCTGAAAGAGCATTTTTTGCTCTGGGGTCAATCTTGAAGGCATTTCGGACCGGCTATTATAAGTTGGAACAAGCACAGTTTCTGATTGATTTTGTCCTTGAACTTGGTTAACCAACCCCAAAAAGCCCAGCAAGATTAGTGTTTGGCTTAAAGTGATTTTTTTCATTGAAGTATATATTTATTTATTTATTTATTTCCTATCCTAATTTAAATGTGAAAAAAAACAATATAAAATATTAATTATCAACACATTAAATTTATTTTTTGTTTGAAAAACTGCGTTCAAACGCACTTTTTTACGAAAATTTGCCTATTAGGTTACATAAAAATATCATATTTCATAGATATGTAATCGAAAAGGAAATACAAAACTACGTTTTTTTTATGACGAAATTGAATAATAGGGCAAAATTAACTTTAAATTAGTAACATAAATATGTGAATTCATCCTATATATTTGTAATATTGTAAAGCAAAATGAAAAAATTAAATGCAAAAAGTTGGTTAGTTATCTCAATATTAGCCATTTCGGCTATATTAAGGTTTTATGAATTTGCATCATGGTCGTTAACCAATGATGAATTAAGTGCTTTACTCGGATTTAGTTATGGAAGTTTATATGACAATATTTTTGGCTATGTATTAACAGATTTTCATCCTGCTGGAGTTCAAATTTTAATTTGGATTTGGTGTAGTATTTTTGGCACTTCTGTATTTGCTTTACGATTTCCCTTCGTTATCATGGGGGTATTTACTGTTTACTTGGTCTATATCAATTCTCGTCAATGGTTAAATTATTATGCTGCAGTTTTAATTGCAGCTACAATTGCAGTTTCTCAATATGCCATTTTATATAGTCAAATTGCTCGACCTTATAGCTCAGGACTTTTTTATGTGATGCTAACATTATACGGATGGAATGGTTTTGTTTTTATTGATAAAAATCAAAAGCCCAAGTTTTGGCGTTTGGTTATTTTCGTTTTAGGAATGGTTTTAAGTATGTACAATCATTACTTTAGTTTTTTAATGGTTGCGTTCATTGGGATTTCAGGTTTGTTTTTAGTATCAAAAATAAATCGTAAAATGTATATTTTAAGTGGGCTTCTTGCCGTATTAATTTTCTTACCTCACCTTAATATTACAATTAAACAATTTTCTGCTGGCGGCTTAGGATGGTTAGCTAAACCTGAAAGCAGTTACTTCAAGGAATACACTAAGTATATGTTTAACCAAAACAAATGGTACTTAATATTCATTTTTATTATAGCAAGCGTTGCAGCAGTGAAACTTCCCTTTAGGTTACCTGATAATAAATTTAAATGGCTCGCTTTATTATGGTTTTTAACACCCTTGTTGACAGCTTATTTTTACAGTATTTATGTCACCCCCGTTTTGCAACACAGTATTTTACTATTCTCATACCCTTTTTTACTTTTCTTTATTTATTCCTTAACGCCCAACCACCAAAAAAATGTTTTTGTTTTAGTACCCATAATTTTGGTAGGAGGAATAATTCAAGTTTATAGTATTAATAAATTCAATGGAAGTAATGAATTTGCAAGGTTTAAAGAAATAGCACAGCATATTGACGATGCTGATAAAAAATATGGCTCTCACAACATTTCACGTGCTATAAATGTCACCGATTCTACCTATATCTTTTATTATCTTTCAAAATTAAACAATTTTAACCCTTTTATTTTCTATCACAATTCGGGAAGAGAAAAGCTAATAGAAGTAAGAAATGCAGTTGATAGTGCAAAAACACCATACTTTTTATATTGTTGGACAAATTCAGATTGCCCACCCGAAATTAATTTAATAATTCAAGATAAATTTCCTTACCTTATTGAGAGAAAACATTACTTTAATTCGGAATATTATCTTTTTAGCAGAAACAAGAATGATTCGCTCTTTGAAATAAAGAATTACGAAAAAATATTTACCCAGAATTATGATTCTGTAAATGCCAATTTCACAACACCTAATTTAACTGCTGTTGATTCAATTGATATAAATACAACTAAATTTGAATTGATGAATGAACAAATTGAATTTAGTTCAACATTTACTAAACAAATAAAAGAGTTAACCCACAGTTCTTCAAGTATTATACACACTAGTATAAAGTTAAAACCATCTCAAATTGATGATCAAGCATTAATTGTTTTTAGTATTGATCATGGTAAAGAAAATTACTTTTGGTCGGGGTTAAATGTAAAGCCTTTCTTAACGAAAACTGGGGACTGGAATAAATGTTTCTTTTCGACCAGATTACCTATACTAAAAGCTGCCGATGATAAAATATCAATTTACATTTATAATCAATTTAAAAAGCAGATTCAAATTGATGACTTTACAATTAAAATTGAAGAAGGAAATGAAAATTTATATGGTTTGAGGAAAGATGCTTTAATTTTGAAGTAATAATTTTTATATATCACCTCTTAGCTCTGTAATTTTCCTTCTATCCTTTTTAGTTGGTCTAGCTTGTTTATTGCCTCTCTTACCACCCGGAAAATAAAAAGCACTCATAAGTTTCTGTTTTTCCTTTTCTTCTTCAGGGGTTTGGTCTATATAACAAGCCGATGCTAGCGATGCATTGACACGATTTTCAATTATTTTAATAATATTAATTACCAAGCGCTTTCCCTCTTTTTTGATACTGTAAACTTCACCTACTTTAACTATTTTAGAAGCTTTTACCGGAGTTTCATCATCTAGTTTAATTTTGCCATCATTACATGCCTGAGTTGCATTTGACCTGGTTTTAAACACACGTATTGCCCATAGGTATTTGTCAATTCTTACCTTATTTGAAACTTCAAAATCCATATACAAATATAGATAAACTTCTCAACAGTATTTCGAGCTATCTTATCCATATCATAACTATTTTTAATTTTGTAAATTCAAATAGTTATAAAACCTAAGTATAATATGAAAATTGGTATTTTAAGAGAAGGAAAGATTCCAGCAGATAAAAGAGTGCCTTTTACCCCAGATCAATGCAGAATAATAGAACAAAGTTTCCCTGGAACAAAAATTTTTGTACAAAAAAGTGATGTAAGAAGTTTTTCTGATGATGAATATCAAAAGCAAGGTATTGCGGTAGTTGAACACATTGATGATTGCGACATATTGTTGGGGGTTAAAGAAGTTCCCGTTGAAAATCTCATTGAAGGCAAAAAATATCTTTTTTTTTCGCATACAATTAAAAAGCAAGCGCACAATAAAAAACTTTTGCAAGAAATAATAAAGAAGAAAATTCAATTGATAGATTACGAATGTTTAGTTGACTCGGAACTCAATAGAATTATTGGTTTTGGGCATTATGCAGGCATTGTGGGCACTTATAATGGTCTGATGGGATATGGTTTAAAATACAATTTGTATGATTTAAAGCCTGCGCACCTTTGTCGTGATAAGCGTGAATTAATGATAGAATTGCAAAAAGTTAGACTGCCAAATATAAAAATAATAGTTACTGGAAATGGCAGGGTTGCTAATGGAGCAGTGGAGTTATTAGGCGCACTTCAAATACGGAGAATTACACCATTTGAGTTCGTAAAGTATTCATTTAGAGAGCCAACTTATGTTCAGCTCCACAGTAATAATTACAATGAAGCTATTGATGGTTCTGGATGGAATTTGCAGTCCTTTTATAAACACCCTGAAAAATTTAGATCAACATTTAGTAAATACACTAGGGCATGTGATTTATTATTGCATTGCAGCTATTGGAATCCTTCCGCGCCTAAGTTATTTACAAAGGAAGAAATGCGTTCACATGATTTTCATATTAGTGTAATATCTGATATTACTTGTGATATTGATGGCTCAATACCATCAACTACCAAATCAACTACCATTGAAAACAAATTTTTTGGTTATAACCCTGTTACAGAGCAAATTGCTGAACCTTTTGACAACAGCACCATTACTGTAATGGCAGTGGATAATTTACCTTGCGAATTACCAAGAGATGCTTCAGAAGACTTTGGGAAAGAACTCATCGAAAAAGTATTACCATCTTTGCTAAACAGTGACAACGATGGAATAATAGAAAGAGCAACCATTGCTCAAAACGGTGAATTAGGCCTAAGATTTCAATATTTAAAAGATTATGCATTTTAAGTAATAATCAATTTAATAATTTATAGATTTGTTGCCAAGTGTAGCTTAGTAAGTTACTGAAATTTATTTTATTTTATTTTAATAAACTGCAAATTTTTTGACCATGGCAGATGATCAACAACAAGAAATTATTAATAGACTAAATGAAAAATTTGATGCTATTGGGCAGCAAACAAATGTACATTTAGAAGGGTTAGTATGGGCAAATCCAATCACCTATTGGGATTATATTTTGCCTGATGCTTTACTAAATTTGCAAATACAAAGAACCACCCAACCCGATGAGATGGTTTTTATAATGTATCATCAAATTAATGAATTGCTTTTTAAAATGATATTGTGGGAAATAAACCAAGTAAGTGATGCTAAAGAACTGCAGGCCGATTTTTTCACTGAAAAATTAAGAAGAATAAGTCGTTACTTTGATATGTTAGCCTCTTCCTTTAGTATAATGGGTGATGGTATGGAAAGAGAGCAATATATGAAGTTTCGCAACACTTTAACCCCTGCAAGTGGTTTTCAAAGTGCCCAATATCGATTAATAGAATTCTCTTCAACAGAATTAATAAACCTTATTGATTATAGGTTTAGAGCAACAATTGACAGAAATACCCCCTTCGAACATGCTTATAACCACCTATATTGGCAAGCTGCAGGTAAAGATCATACCACAGGCAAAAAAAACACCTTAATTACCTTATTTGAAAAACGCTATAAAAAGTACTTTATTGAAATGATGGAAAAGTACAACAAAAGTAATTTATGGACTAGATTTAAGGAATTGGATGATGCTGTAAAAAGCGATAAGTCCTTAATTAATGCAATGAGACACTATGATTATACTGTTAATGTTACTTGGGTTATGGCTCATTATCATGCTGCAGGAAAATATTTAGGAAATGCGGAAGCCACCGGTGGAAGCGACTGGAGAAAGTATATGCACCCGAAACATCAAAGAAGAATATTTTTTCCAGAATTATGGTCAGAAGAAGAACTTAAAAATTGGGGAGAGAACATTTAGCTTCTTAAGTTGACACCATTTTATGGATTGATAACCTAATTATTATCCCGCCAAATGTGTGTTTTGTCTTAATATTTAATACTATAGTGGATAAAACATAACTAAAAGTTTTAAAGAGAGGTTAAATTATTAAATATTTAGCGGTTTAATGTTAAATATCAACATAATGAAAGTATTAATTAAAGCTAAATCAAATGATTAAACTTCTACGATTAATTCTTTACCCAATTTCGCTTTTATATGGTTTGCTCATTCATTTTAGAAATTGGTGCTATAATCAAAGATTATTGTACGTATATGAGCCAAAGGTAAAAACTATTGCTGTTGGAAATTTAAGCAGCGGAGGTACTGGAAAGACACCACATATTGAGTATCTTATAAGATTATTGGAGGTAAATTTTAAAGTTGCCACTTTGTCGAGAGGCTATGGAAGAAAAACAAGAGGTTTTAAAATCGCCACTTTGACCGATACTGCTCAAAGTATTGGTGATGAACCTATGCAATACTTTCAAAAGTTTATGGATATCATTGTGGCCGTTGATGCTAAACGCAGGAGAGGAATAAAAAAACTAACCGCAAAATTTCCAATGTTGGATGTTGTTTTATTGGATGATGCCTTTCAACACAGGTCGGTAAAAGCTGGATTAAATATTATACTAAGCGACTACGCACATATGTATTATGATGATAAAATGCTGCCCACTGGAAATCTAAGAGAATTTAAAAGTGGAATAAATAGAGCAGATGTAATTATTATCTCTAAAACGCCAGCCATATTTTCGCCAATTGAACGAAGGCATTTAGTTTCTAAAATAAATGCTTTACCCCATCAAAAATTATTTTTTAGCTATATCAAATACCATTCAATTACACATTTTTTTAATAAAAATGAATTTAATGAATTTAATTTTAGTAATGTTTTGGCAAAAGATGTTGAAGTGCTAGTTTTTGCCGGCATTGCCAATCCTTCGTTATTGGAAGATTTTGTAAGGAGCAAAAGTAAATCCTATAAATTAATATCTTTTGATGATCATTACCAGTATTCAAAAACAGATCTTGAAAAAATAAAAGCAGAGTTTGAAGGAATGAGAAGTACAAAAAAGATTATTTTAACAACCGAAAAGGATGCTATGCGACTAATACATTTAAATTTGTCATCAGAATGGCATAATTTGCCTTTGTTTTTTATTAGTATTGCAGTTCAATTGCATCAACAAGATGAAGAAAATTTTAATCAACTTATATTAAACTATGTTAGAACAAATTAAGCAAACAGCTGATTTTATTGAGAAGAAGGTTAACTTTAAACCACAAGTAGGGATAATTCTTGGAACTGGTTTAGGAGGTCTAGTAAAAGAAATTGAGACTATTCATGTTTTGCCATATGAAGAAATTCCAAATTTCCCTTTAAGTACTGTAGAAGGGCATTCTGGTAAACTTATTTTTGGAAAATTAGGGGGGAAAAATGTGGTAGCCATGCAAGGAAGGTTTCATTATTATGAAGGATATGATATGAAACAAGTAACTTTTCCAGTTAGGGTGATGAAATACCTGGGTATTGAAAAACTCTTTGTGAGTAATGCAAGTGGCGGAGTTAATCCTAATTTTGAAATTGGTGATTTAATGATTTTAAATGACCATGTAAATTTATTCCCTACCAATCCCTTAATTGGCAAAAATTATCCTGAATTAGGTCCAAGATTTCCAGATATGAGTGAGCCTTACGACCATGAATTAATTGCCAAAGCAAAGGATATTGCCAATAAAAACAACATTTCAGTACAAGTAGGCTCTTATGCTGGAGTTAGTGGACCATGTTTAGAAACCCCAGCTGAGTATAGATACATAAGAAATATAGGTGCCGATGCTGTTGGTATGAGTACAGTGCCTGAAGTGATAGTTGGACGACATATGGGTATTCCATGTTTTGCGATTTCAATTATTACAGATATGGGTGTAGATGGAAGAATAGTAAAAGTTACACATGAAGATGTGCAAAGGGTAGCTGAAAAAGCCGAACCAAAAATGACACTAATAATGAAAGAATTAATTAGTCAAATTTAGTTTTAATTTCATGCAAACTTTTAGCAAAAAAGGGATTGGTTGCTTCATAGCTGTCATGTGTATTTATATGATGAGCGCCTTTGCTCAAAATGATACACCCGATCCTTATGTACAACCCAATCCTCCAGCTAAGGAAGAAGAAAACAAAAAAAGTAAAGCAAAAGAAGATTTTGTTGAAAAGCTTCAATTTGGAGGCAGCTTCGGGGCATTTTTTGGTCAACAAACCTATATTGAATTATCACCTAAAGTAGGTTATAAGGTGAATGACAGATTAGTTGCAGGTTTAGGTTTAAATTATATTTATTTTAGTATAAAAGATTATGGTCAAAAATTTGTAACTCACATTTATGGGCCAACAGTTTTTGCCCAATACGCATTGGTTTCGGGCTTATTTGCTTATGGTGAGTTTAATGCTTATAATGTAGCTTCTTATAACCCTTTACCTCCATATAATTCTGAAAGAATTTGGATAGGAAGTGCTCCAATTGGGTTAGGTTACTACTCAGGAGGAGAAATTGGTGGAGTTTATATTGCTGTATTGTACGATCTCATTAATAATCCATATTCACCATATTATAATGGCAGTGTTCCCATTCTTTTTAGAGTAGGTTTTTTATTTTAATCATATTTACTAATAATTATTTCATGAATTCACAATTAATTCCTTTAAAAGGAGCAGTGTTAATGGCTACTTTAACTATTGCATTTTTAAGTTGTAGCAGTAAACCAGAGCAGGGTACTATTAAAGGAAATCTAAAAAACTTTAAAGATTCTTTTGTTTATCTTGATGAAATAACAACCATTTCTGCAAAGCCAAAAGATAGTGTAAAGGTTGATGCTCAAGGAAACTTTAGTTTAAAGTTTGAAACCAAAGAACCTAGTTTTTATAGAATTCGTTTATCTGAAAATAACTATATTTTATTGATAATTGATGAAAAAGAACAAATAGAGTTTAATGCTGATGCCAATAATTTAGGTAAAACAGCACAAGTTAAGGGTTCAAATGAAAGTGCTAAACTATTTGAAGCTACACATCAATTACAAAGCAATGCAGAACGGTTAGATTCACTTAATGGAGTTTTTCAACGTGAGCAAGGAAATCCAGCATTAGATTCAATAAAAACTGTATTACAAAATAAATATAATAAGATGCTAGAAGATGAGGAGGTATTTATTAAAAGTTTTATAGATAAAAATAGCAGCTCTCTTGCATGTCTTGCCATTATAGACAAACTTAGCCCAGATGAACACTTTGCCTATTATACTAAATTAGACGCAGGATTAAACAAAGCACATCCAACCAATTCATACACTAAAATGTTTCACGATAAAGTGGTTGAAATGGGGAGATTGAATATAGGGGCAACAGCTCCAGATATTTCTTTGAATACACCTGATGGCAAGAATATTGCCTTAAGTTCCTTAAAAGGAAAAGTTGTTTTGGTTGATTTTTGGGCAAGTTGGTGCCGACCATGTAGAGCAGAAAATCCAAACGTAGTGAGAATGTATAATACGTATAAGGACAAAGGATTTGAGGTTTATAGTGTATCTTTAGATAAAGACAAAGAGCCTTGGATAAAAGCAATAGCAGATGATCATTTGATTTGGCCGTCACACGTGAGTGATTTAGGCTATTGGCAATCGTCAGTTGTTAAGCAATATAATATATCTGGTATTCCTTATACCTGTTTACTTGACAGAGAAGGCAAAATAGTAGCCAAAGGCTTACGTGGTGAGGAGTTGGAGCAAAAAATAAAAGAGTTATTACAAATAAAATAAAATAAGCTTGTTTTTTTGAGTAGTAGCCTACCTTATAAGAGCATAGATAGGCTAAAAAGACCTTAGAATAAGGTAAACTACCTTTTGAAAACTTGAAAAGGCGCATAAAAAGAGGGTTTTAGCGAACAGTTATTAACAAAAAAAGCGATTTTTCAACAAAACATCATTTTTCTGCATCTTAGTGTTGGTGCGTATTTGAATTGAATTATTTTTGCTGCTGTTAAACGTTTTATTAATCCAATTAAAAATTAAAAACATGAACAAACAAGAATTAATTGAAGCAATCGCTTCTGACGCTGAGTTAACAAAGGCTGATGCTAAGAAAGCATTAGATGCATTTATTGGTGCTACAACTGCTGCTTTGAAAAAAGGCGACAGATTAGCTTTAGTAGGTTTTGGTTCTTTCTCAGTAGCTGACCGTGCTGCTCGTACAGGCCGTAACCCACAAACTGGTAAAGAAATTAAAATTGCTGCTAAAAAAGTAGTACGTTTTAAAGCAGGTGCTGAATTAGCTGAGACAGTTAACAAAAAGAAAAAATAATTTCTTAAGCACATTAAAAAAAGCTTCTCAATTTTGGGAAGCTTTTTTTTTGAACTTTTGTTTGTTAAGCCCTAATTTATAAAGGGTTTCATGTAATTAATTATTATTTCTACTTTACATATGTATTATTAAGTTTAACCCTAATTTTGTCAAAAAAAAAGCAATGTCGAAAGAAGAAAAAATACAACAATTTAATCCGAATAATCCAGCCACTGAAGATAGTAATGTTTTTGGTTTACCATTTACTAAAGAGGATGCATCCATAGTTTTGTTGCCACTACCATGGGAAGTTACGGTTTCATTTAGTGCCGGCACAGCCAATGCACCAGACCTTATATTTGAAGCATCACATCAAGTAGATTTATTTGACCCTTATGTTCATGATGCTTGGAAAATTGGGGTGTATATGGATGAACTAAATAGAGATTGGTTGCTTCAGAGTGAACATTTACGCAGCAGGGCGGTACAAATAATTTCACATATTACTTCCGCAATTAACACTGAAAGTGAGTCAAAGATTGATACACTTTATAATGAAATTAATACTGGTGGAAAACAATTTAACGAGCAGGTTAAGCAGTATACTTTAGAAATTATTAATTCAGGAAAAATTATTGGCGGAATAGGTGGTGATCACAGCACCCCCCTAGGAATCATACAAGCCTTGGCAAATAAATATGATAGTTTTGGAATTTTACAATTAGATGCTCATTGTGACCTAAGAAATGCGTATGAAGGGTTTGAATTTTCTCATGCGAGCATTATGTTCAATGCTTTAAAAATATCTCAAGTAACCAAATTAGTGCAAGTTGGAATACGTGATTATTGCGAAGAGGAAGTAAATTTTATCAAGAATTCTAAAGGTAGGGTGAAAACATTTTTTGATAGAGATATTAAGCAAGCACAATATAAAGGACAATCAATTGATTATATTTTTGATAATATAGTTAGTGAGCTGCCACCCTTAGTATATTTAAGTTTTGATGCCGATGCAATGGATCCAAAATTATGTCCAAATACAGGAACTCCTGTTGCAGGTGGATTTGAAAGCGATGAAATTTTATTTTTACTTGAAAAAGTGATCGAAAGTGGTCGTAAAATTATAGCTTTTGATTTAAATGAGACTGGGAATCATGAATGGGATGCTAATGTTAGTAGCAGATTACTGTACAGAATATGTAACATGGTAGCCAAAAGCAATAATTTAGTTTAATATTAAATTATCACTAGTGTCCGATTAAATAATTAATGAAAGCGGGATTTCCAAAATTGGAT
>DAORKI010000027.1:0-37293 GCA_035439485.1 Bacteroidia bacterium | reverse complement strand
ACAAGGCCAACATCTCTCCCGTTTAAATATGACTTTTTGAGGGACGACTAATTAAAATGAGTAATATAAGGCGATGCTGCATTTGGACTAAATTTCAAGTTAATTTCGTTTAAATACTGACTTGTTAAGCAGGACAACCCTAATAAAATAAGCAGTTCAACACTAGCGTGCTTCTTACTGAATAATTCGGGTTTATTTTATTTTAAAGCTAATTCCCAATCCAAAGGTTCTACCAATTTGGAACGATTCGGCAAAATAGGTTTGACCTTTATACACTTGGGTTTTGCTGACTTTAGCATTTAATAAGTTGCGCATAATGAATGAGATTTGCCAATATTTTCCTAGGTTTTGCGTAGTTTTAAAATTTAGGAAAGGCACAGGCGCTTCGTAAACATCAGGTGTGGCAAACAATGAAATGCTATACAATTTAGGACCTGAAACATTAAATGACAATGAACTTTCATGACCAATTTTTGCATTGGCATAGGTTAAAATTGCATTTACAATATATGGTGCTTGCCCTTGAAATGGACGACTTTCAACCGCATAAGTTGAATCAACATTTTTTGCATTTTCAATTTCTTTTTCAGGAATATCAACCCTTGAATGAATGAGCGTTACATTAGTATTAAAATAAAAATGTTGCAAAAAAGATGTAATGAATGCTAAACTTTTTCGGAATTCGAACTCAGCACCTAAAACCTCAGCTTTATCAACATTTACAAAACTTAACTCAGGAATTGTTGCCTTAGGGTTAAAGGCTCTAATGATTGGGTCTTTAAATGTTTTGTAGTAAGCACTCACAGCTATAATTTCCCCTGGTTTTGGATAAAATTCATAACGTATATCGTAATTATTGATTAGTGTTCTTTTTAAACCTGGGTTACCCACGTTGTAAAATCCATTCTTGGTATCAAACTGCTCAAAAGGAGCCAATTCGCGCATATTTGGACGAGCAATAGTTTGGCTGTATGCCAATCTAACATTAGATCTTTCAGTAACAGCATATACGGTGTTAATGGAAGGTAAAATATCTATTAATTTTAGTTTTCCAGGATCAACAATGCTATCGCCATTGATGGAGTAAAATATAGCATTTGTATCGCGGCTTGCCACATTCATATTAGTGCTTTCGATGCGCGCTCCAGTAATAATTTTTAAATTTTTGATTGGTGAAAAAACAGTCATGGCGTAGGCTGCTGCAATGTCTTGTTGACCAGTATAAAAGTTTCGGTTGTTTACTTGATTGATGTAATGCCAACCAGTTGAGTATCTGGTTACTTCTCCTCTTGAATTGTATAATGTATCCGTAATTCCAAAATTCGATTCATCTAAAAAGGCATCTAAATCTCCGTTAAAATTGTTAAGTAATAGCTTTTGTGATGATTGAATTCCAGAATTATTCATTTGAAAACGATATTCTTCAAAATTTCTTTTGGTGCTGCTGTAATAGCCTCCCCACTTAATTTTAAAGCTCTGAGATTTATTTATGTTTAAGGTAAAGTCTATTTTAGCTTGTTGTTGCTTATCCTTTAAATCGCGGTAAAAGTGGTATGGGAATGCAAATTCTGCATTATTCATATAATAGGCAGTATCTAGGTATCTAACTAAGTCACCATTTGCTCCAACCGAATCGGCAGTATCTTTAACCGAAGTGTAGGCAAAGTATCTTAGGTCCGGTTCATATTGACGAGTTTGTGTATTGCTTGCCGACCAATCAATATCTAAACCATTCAACAATTTAAAACTATGATTTCCATTTAAAACTATAGTTTTTAATTCACGCTGTGTAAATTCTAACACATTGGTATTGAATTGAGCGCGCGAATCAGATAATTGCCCCATAAAAGTACCAGATTGTTGACGTGCCACCTTTTCGGCATCATTGTTGTATATTCCTGTAATACCAATTGTATGTTTTTTAGCCACTTTTATAGCCAAATTTGCTAGACCACCTAATTGCGGGTTATCAATACTTTTGTTTTCTTTTAATGCTTGATAAGCAAATAGTTTTTCAGAGTTAGTATTGATAAATGTATTAATCTCTCCATCTTGGTAATTAGTAAAATTTCTTTGATAATTTCCACCTACGGTCATTCCAATTTCAGTATTACCGAAGGTAAATCTGTTACCTGCAGCAAGGCTGTAATTATTATTAAGCGGAGTTTTTGTGTAGGTATTATTTAAGCCAAATACTTGTTTTAATTGATACCCAAAACCTGATTCATTGTTGATATCGCTACTTTTTGATGCAATAAATTCGTTACTAAAAGCTTTTGCAGAGCTATTAAACAATTGTCTTTGTTCCTCATAATCTTCACTTTTTTTGCGGGCACTTAAATATAAACTCGAATTTAGCATATCTCTTATGGAATCATTAAGTGCTAGTTCTGGAACTTTTCGAGTGTCATCATCAACACCTCTCCAATCGTTACTGCCACCTTGGTAGGTAAGAAAATCGGAATTTAAAGATGATAAAGTGTTTAAAGATTGTGACATGTTTACTGTAACATAAGCTTTTTCGGGGAAACTTTTAGTAGATATATTTAAATTTCCTCCTGCAAAATTTCCTAGTTGATCGGGAGTAAATGTTTTAGTTGTAACAATATTATCAATAAATAAGGATGGAATTAAATCGAGGCTCGAAGCATTTCTATAAGGATCGCTACTAGGAATTGGCAAACCGTTTAATTGTGCAATTGAGTATCTATCGCCAAGCCCTCGCATAACCATAAATTTTCCATCTTCTACATTGGCGCCAGTCATTTGTTTCATTGATTCAGCGGCATTGCTACTTCCTGTGCGTGCCATTTGTTGTGCGGAAATTCCATCTTGCACAGCAAAAGATTTTTTTTGGATTGAAATTAATGATGCATCGGTATTGCGTTGTTGCACAGCTTCAATAACCACTTCTTTAATTTCAATATTATCGAGCTCAAGGGTAAAATCAAGCTTGGCTGATTCTCCTTCCTTAACCAAAACGTTATTCACAATAATCTTACGATAGCTAATAAAGTTGCATGCAATGGTATGATTTCCAACGGGCACTTTCAACAAATAATTTCCACTTAAATCGCTGGTTGTTGCAGTATTTGTTCCTTCAATTTTAACCACAGCCCCAATGATTTCTTCTCCCGTAACTTTGTCAATTATTTTACCCGAAATATTGCTGTTTTGTGCTTTGAGGTTAATTGCAAAATTTGAAAACAGAATAATTAACAGGGCAGTTTTATAGTTAAAGTGTTTCATGTATATTTATTGAAAATTTATGTACTTTTTAAAATGCTAAAAGCAGGAGGGTATTCCTCCTGCTTTGTTCATTATATTTTGTTTGTTTATTCGATGATTAATTTTTTGGAATATTGTTTATTTTCGCTAGTGAAACTTATAATGTAAAGTCCTTTGCTTAATTCAGAAACATCAATTGTTTGCAAATTTCCAGCAGCATTTTGATTATTTAAAGTTCTAACCAATTGACCTTGTGCGTTCATTATTTGAACCAACACATTTTTATCTGATTCAAATGCAATATTTAAAACTCCTTTAGTAGGATTTGGATAAAGCATTAATGAATTTAATACATTGTTGTATTCGTTTAAACCAGTTAAATTAACCAAATGTCCATTTTTAGCTAAAGTTGACCATCCTGACAACCATAAATCTGTTGAAGCGGTTGAAAAAGCA
The DNA here is from genome assembly GCA_035439485.1 of Bacteroidia bacterium. GTDB lineage: Bacteria > Bacteroidota > Bacteroidia > UBA4408 > UBA4408 > CAIKXD01. The sequence goes on along the minus strand of DAORKI010000027.1, from coordinate 33,609 downwards.
CCTTTATAATTTACTGGTGTAAAGAAAGCATCACCACTAGGATATGCATCTAAACTTGTAGTGTAGGCAGCGCCTGTTCCACTAGGGCGAGGATCAAGTAATCCATTTTGAATTCTACTGATACTGTAAATACCTGGATTAGCAATTTGATTACTATTATTAGTTAAATGTGTAATTAAAGCGGTAGCACTTGCATCATCTGCACTAGCAGTAATTCTAATTATTCCATTCGCACTTCCGTCAATTACGGTTGTACTTCCAATGTTATAAAATAAATTGTTTTTAATGATTAATTCGCCAGCTAATAATTGTGCATATGCATCGGTTGATACGCTAGGCTTGTCTTGCACTTCGATTCCTTTTCCTTTCATTTCAGTTACAATACTATTTGCAATGTATCCTTTAGTTCCAGCACGAAACAACCAACCTATAGGATTTGCAGCTGCAGCCGCTGGTCCTGAACCAATGTGGGTGCCATTAAAAACAATTGGATCAGATGAAGGAGTTAGATCATCAGGAGTACTACCATCACACTCCCAACCAGCATCGGCAATATCATCGCGTTGAATAGAAAACCAAAATTGCCCTTTTCCAGTCCAACTTTCATCCCAATCAAAACTATCATCTTCAGTAAAGGCAACAGCGGCATATTTTACGTTTACGGTACCGCCAAAAAATTCAATTCCATCATCTGAATTGGCATAAATTTCAATATGCTCAACAGTAGTTGCGTTACCAACAGCCCCTAAAGTTAAGCCGTTAAGCTCGCTTCCACTGGCAATTTGACGTCCACCATGGCGAATAGAAATATAACGTAAAACTCCTGAATTGTCATTGTCAATATTGGTACCAGCAGGCATGCCATAAATTCCTCTTGGTTCTGTAGTAGGAATTCCTTCCACATTTACTTCAGTGTTACCGTTCTTAATTGTATAAGCTTTTCCTAATAAAACGAGACCACCCCACAATGCATTATCGGTTGGCCCTAAATCCTCAGCATCGGCCATATCATCATCTTCGGCAGTAAAAATAATTGGTTCAGCAACTGTACCAGTAGCATAAATTTTGGCACCTCTACAAATAACTAATGCAGAAGGATTACCTACGTCTGCTCTTGGGGTAAATTTAACTACAGTTCCAGCTTCAATATTAAGTGTTCCTCCATCTTCAAGGAAAACCACTCCATCTAAAACATAAACATTGTTTTTTGTCCAATTATAGGTTTGTCCGCCAACTAAATCGGCATCAACCACATCTATAATATTTTGAGCTTGAATTGATGCAACACTTAAAAACAAGGCTGTTGCAATGGTGTAAAGTTTTTTCATTTTGTGTTTTTTTTAACGACACAAAACTAGAGCAAGCGTGTTGGAAGAATTTTAACCCTACCTTATTAAAATATTAATTAAAGTGCATAATTGTTTAACATTAAATTAATATTGCAATATCTTATTCACTTTCAATATTCATATTAAATTCAGGTAAATTTAAAGAATCAATGGCCAAAGTATCCTTAACTAAAATAAGCTCTTTTGCAGGTCCTTTAATTTCAATATCGGCCACCAGGGCCATTTTTTGCTCCTCTGTTATAATTTCCTTTTTTACTAAATGATTGGCAATGATGCGATAAAAATCAGCCACGTGTGATTCTAATTTTCCTGTTTCATCAAAATTATATTTAAACCACTTGGGACGAGGCACTATCATGGCTAAATAAATACTTTCAGCTAAAGTTAAATCTGCTGCTTTTTTATTGAAATAGTAAGCCGAAGCCTCACCTGCCCCATAAACCCCAGGGCCCCATTCAATAATATTTAAATATACTTCGTACATGCGCTCTTTGCTTACAATTCTATTGCCCTCTATCAACCATACGATTAATGCTTCTTCAATTTTTCGAGCAATGGTTTTATTGCGTGTAAGAAAAACATTTTTTACTAACTGCATGCTAATGGTACTGCCGCCTCTGGCAAATCTTCCTTTCTTATAGTTTTCGGCAATCGATTTTCTAAATGCATTTTCATTGAATCCATTATGCCAATAAAAATTACCATCCTCAGAGGTCATTAAAGCATATTGTAAATAAGTACTGATGTTTGCCAAGGGCACATAATTTGGATTCGATGGGCCTACCATAAAACTTTTTACAGCACGGCCTTTTTCGTATGCTGTGTATAAAAATTCTTCATTTAATTTATTTAAGTGTGCCTCGCCATAGGAAGTAATTTTGAATTTATTTTTAGGCATACTGCAAACAAACTGAACGCTGTCAGGCATTTTTGTATCTATAAAAAAATGCAACTTAAATCCTAAATCGCCTTTGCTTTTAATTCCCTCAATATTGGTAAATAATCCGTGAGGCAACGACTCAAAAAATAATTGCGAGTACATTATTGGAACATTAAAATCAAATGCGAGTGTTCTCTTAGGGCTGTGTTGATATTGAATAAATGGCTTAATCAACATACTATTAAGTTTGATGGAAGAAGTGCTATCTAAACTAATATCAGAAACACCAATTTTAAATTTGTAATTTACCTCAGCGTAAGCTAATTCAATATTTTTTGGAGAAATACGCCAATGATTGATGGCTCCATTTTTAATTAAAGCTTTACCATCAAGCGACAATACATCACTATCGTAATTGGTTTGATTTAGCGCAACTAAAAGTGTATCAAAACTTACTGAAAGGTTTAAAAAACTTTTTAAAATAGGAAAGCTAGTAGAGTCTTTTCTTGATGCTGGATACAAGCTAAAACTCAAAGTACGTTCAGATTTATCTACCTGTCCACTTAAAACATATTTGCTTTTTCCTTTGCTTTCAACGGTATTAAAATTGCAATGAAATACACCATCAATAAATTTAAGTGTATCAACATTGGTTTTAAAATAGGCTGTATCGCGTTGCAAAGCAATATCAGTGGATAATACTTGTACCTTTTGTGGAATTACATCAAATATTGTTTTAACCAAATTGTAGGCCAAATTGCCCATATCAATGCTCGTGCTTGAGGTTTCAACCGTATCTTTTTTTTCTTTTTTATTTCTTCTTAGTAAAAAAGAAATATTATCTTTTTTACTTGTTTTGAATATTTGTATTGAAGTTGAGTCAACAAACACCTCATCAAGTCGTATGTGAGCTAGAATAAGTGGTAAAATTTTAATATGTGCTTCAATTGACGCGACTTTAAGAACAGTATCATTGTTAGGTGCAGTAATCACCATTTTTTGCAATGAAATAGTGCTTAATCCGCTAAATGAGGCTTCTTGAATACGAAAAGTACCTTTGTAATTGTTATTAAATTTAGTTGCAATTTTTTCTATAGCCCAATGCAACATGATATTGCGAAACATAAAAAAAGAAAGTACAAGGCATAAAAGGGTGATGCCCAAAATTTTGAGCCATTTTTTTTTGTTCTGTAGCAATGAATATATTTTCAATTACTAGAATTATAACAAAGTAAATTTTATCATCAGTGCTCAGGACGCATTTGCGGGAAGAAAATCACATCTTGAATGGAGTTCGAATTGGTCATTATCATAGCCAAACGATCAATGCCAATTCCTAAACCAGAGGTTGGTGGCATGCCAAATTCAATGGCGCGTAAAAAATCTTCATCAAGCACCATGGCTTCCTCATCACCACGTTTGCCCAATTCTAATTGTTCTTCAAAACGTTTGCGTTGGTCAATAGGATCATTCAATTCGCTATAAGCATTGCAAATTTCCTTTCCGTTACAAATAGCTTCAAAACGTTCTACCAAACCTTTTTTACTACGGTGCTTTTTGGCTAATGGTGACATCTCCTCAGGATAATCAGTAATAAAGGTAGGTTGTATCAACTGGCCTTCACATTTTTCACCAAAAATTTCATCAATAATTTTACCACGACCCATACTGGCATCTACATGAATTCCTAATGATTTTGCTGTTTCGGCCATAGTTTTTTCATCCATTTCGCTTATATCAATACCAGTAAAATGTTGAATAGCTTCGTACATGGTAAAACGTTTCCAAGGGCGTTGAAAACTAATCGTATGTTCACCCACTTTTACTTCATTGGTACCATGTAAATCAATGGCCACTTTTTCCACCATAGTTTCAACCAAATTCATCATCCAATTGTAATCTTTGTATGCCACATACAACTCCATTTGTGTAAACTCAGGATTATGAAAACGACTCATGCCTTCGTTTCTGAAATCTTTTGCAAACTCATATACCCCTTCAAAACCGCCTACAATTAACTTTTTAAGATAAAGTTCATTAGCAATACGCAAATAAAGCGTCATATCTAGGGTATTGTGATGTGTTTTAAAAGGACGTGCTGCAGCACCACCATAAATGGGTTGTAAAATAGGCGTTTCCACTTCTAAATAACCTTTGTTATTTAAAAAGCTGCGCATAGAGTTGGTTAATTGCGTTCGTTTAATAAAAGCAAAACGCACTTCAGGATTCACAATTAAATCCAAGTAACGCATACGATAGCGCTGTTCAGGATCTTTAAATGCATCAAATGTATTGCCTTGCTCATCGGTTTTTACAATTGGCAAGGGTTTTAACGATTTGGTCAATAAAGTTAGAGATGATACATGTATGGTAGTTTCGCCTGTTTGCGTAGTAAACACATAACCTGTAACACCAATAATATCGCCAATATCCAATAGTTTTTTGAATACGGTATTGTATAAAGTTTTGTCTTCGCCAGGGCAAATTTCATCACGTTTAATATAAATTTGTATGCGCCCGGTGTTGTCTTGTAATTCTGCAAATGAGGCATTGCCCATAATGCGTCTCGACATAATACGACCTGCAATGCTGATATTCTTATAACTTAATTTATCACGTTCGTAGTTTTCGTAAATATCGGCAGCATGCGTATTTACTTCAAAAGCCTCAGCAGGATAAGGATTAATACCTAAATTAATGATTTCCTGTAAGGATTGACGTCTAATATTTTCTTGTTCTGATAGTTCGTTGCTCATGTAAATTTTAACTTTGCACAAACCTACAGCAATTCATTAAATTGTGCAAGTACGTTTTATGCTAATTTCGAAATTCATTTTTATAGTGCATAAAATTGTATCGGTGCCACCTTTTTTCTTTGGGCGCATCTTTCCGCCCGTGATAAACGGACGGAAGTACCTTGCCATCCGCTGTATCTTTTTTGTGTGCAAATATCCTTTGTAAAATAAGAAATCTCAAAACACAAAAAAGGATGCCGCTGCTGTCACTTGCGCGAGTTTATTCACTACAATTTAGAATATTCGCTCTGTCAAACATTGAGTTTACAATAAACCCTAAGTCCTGTGCTTTAATAATAAATTCACTCGCAAGAGGAGAGCAATAGCATTGACTACCTAATCACTACTATTTTTTGAGCTGACCTAAAACAGTTATTTTCATATAGTTTTATATAATAAACACCTGCTTGATAATTGGCCAAAGAAATTACGGTTTTCGCACCTCGCACATTAATTTGTTGGAGATTTTTACCGCTTAAGTCCGTTATTTCAACAATTGCATTATCAGGGTTTTCCTTAAAAATTAAAGTTGTTTCATCCATAGTAGGATTAGGACTTAGGGAAAACCCTTGATCTTTTTGACTTCCATTAATTGCTGTAATCACCATTGAAATACAATCTGATTCTGCACTGCAGTTGTTTATTGTTGATGTAATTATAGCCTTAAAACTTCCAGAGTATGGGGGTAAAAAGGAACTTGTTGAATCTGGAAAAGAAAGCCCAGTGTTACAATCAATCCACTCGTATGTGTAGTTAAAATTTCCATTGGGTGAATATATAAAGTTGCCAATGGTGTTAAGTGTTGTATTTGTGTTTATTACGTATAAAGTGGTTCTAATTATACTATCGCAACCCCAGTTAGCCTCTAAAGTATCAGCGTAGTATCCAGGTAAAGAATGCCAGATATTTCCTACTGACATACTATCACCTGCACAAATTGAAATATACTGCTGAAAATTATAATATGGACAAATCAATGCAGTAGGCGTACAATCAGATTCGGAGATACAGCCATTACTGTTTGTAATGATAACTTTGTAACTTCCTGGATACGTACCTACCATATTATTCGTGGTTACGGGTAAGGTTAAACCTGTGTTGCAATCAATCCACTCATAACTGGTATATCCATTTGCAACTCCAAGTTGGGTTCCATAAACGCCAACCACATTGTTGATTGTTGACACATACAATTGGGTGTTAACCACACTATCACATCCGGCAATGGTTTGCAATGTATCGCTGTAGTTTCCTTGAACCGAATACCAATGACTTCCAACATGTATGCTATCTCCAGAGCAAACAGTAACCCAATTTGAAAAACTATTAATGCAATGAAAACTAATAATATTGCTGGTATCAACACATCCAACCTGATTCGAAATTATTAATGCAAAATCACCTGAATAAGTAGGGTCATATTGCGAACTATTGGCACCAAGAATTATTTGTTGATTAGTGACATCATACCATTGATAGGTAATAACATCAGTATTCGGAGAATAATTAGGGCTACTCCATTCATTTTGTAACCACTGATTTCCACTCCATGATGCTAATTCAATGTAGCAACTTAATGAATGCCACTTCACTATATCCATCTGTAAGCTGTCGCATCCATCCGAGTTGGTATATAAAGTTGGGCTAATACCAGACCAAGTAAACCAATTACCACCCATATAAATACTATCACCAGCACAAATATGATGATACGTTTTATTCATCACCGCTGGACAATCAATAATACCAGGTGTTTCAGATGATTGATAAATTTCTTTTGTGATGCTATCTTGAACAAATACTACCACTTTTAAATTGGAAGGATTAATTGTGGTATCTGCTAGAAGTATTGAAATGTTCAAGGAGTCAACTTGTCCTAAATGAGGCGTTCCAATATACACGCCTTTACCGCTAGGCAGCAACTTTCTAGTGGTATTATAAAAATTTGTTTCGTTGCTATTTCCTTGTGGGGTAGCATAAATAATGGTATCTTCTACCAAGGCAATAAAAACTTTACAATGAGTTCCTTGAATAAAATCAACTGCAGAAGTTACCGTACCTGTTACAGTTGCAGTATAACCGTTTAAATGAAACTGTGGCTGAATGTCAAACAAACCTGGCAAATTGTACAAGCTGTCAATTATTGGTTGAGTTGCATTCCATGGACAACCCTGCCAATTATTACCAACAGTTTTCAGCATCAACCCATTGGCAAATGCAAAGGGTGCTCCCCAATGATTATAAAAATTCAATCTATCGTTACTGCCCTGAAATCCTAAAACTGATGGAAAGTAACATTCGTATTTAATACTAGATACCTTGTTAGAATTTAGCCCTAGCAAGCTATCGTAACTTTCAGTGTAGTAACCTGATGAACTGCATCCTGTGCCTTTAAATTCTTCAAACATTACTCTTCTGGGAGGTAAAGTGTTTGAAACATAAATTTGCTTAAAAAAATGATCGTTTGTTGGATCGTCATCTGTTGCCCCGTTTAAATTATCAACCCAGAAATCAAGATTGTAATTTCCTGCAACAGTTGGGTTGAAAGGGGTGTTAAAGTTAAACCACTGTGTTCTTCCACACGCTATATTTAAACCTGAAAAAGATTCTGAATAAGTGTTTCCACCGTTAATGTTATAATGAAGTTGAAAAGAGTGAACAGTATCGGTGCCAAGGTTCCTGAATTTGGCCTGTACTGCAAATGGTGCATCATTAATTTTAGAGTAAGCTTGAATAGAGGACGCTGTAATAGCACCATCATGATTTAAAGAATTAGCACCAGGAATAAAGGTATAATAAACTGTACCGGTGTAATAAGGAGCTGAACTTATTGATTGAGGTGTAATTTGAGGAGAACCAGCAGCCATATATGCTGTAGTGCTATTTAGCTGAATTCCTAAAGTCAACATAGGATTATAGCCTTGAGAATGTCCGATATCTGCAATATATATATGATTGGTGTTTTGTTCAAGTACAATGGCCATAGTTACTACTTCGCTAGGGGAAGCTATAGTATCAGCATAATTCATAAAAAATATCCAGTGTTGCTGACATGGGATTGAACCTGAATAATTAAATGTGTTTTTACGTTTCACAATAGAACTAGCATTTATTGCTCCTATGCCTCGAATACAGATAGAATTGTCAGGAATTTGTGTATCAGGTAGCATATTGTTGTTTAAAGGCGGTACAATTGAAGCTAAGGTATCAAAAGTGAGCACTCCAGTTGAAGATATTTTGTACTTGGTTACCAATTGACCATTAAAATAAAATGGGAAACCGATACTTTGGACTCCGGACCATACTGGGGTGGAAGAAGGGCCAAAACCCATAGGGTAATAATCGGTATATTGTGCAAAGCCAAGCACATCACCAGGGGTTCCATATTCATCTAAATGAGGAATGCACCTGTATTGTGCTGAGGTTGATTGCAACTGAATAAGTAAAACAAAAAAGGAAAGTAATTTTTTTATCATGGTAGAACATTTTATGCTTTCGATGATCGTTGAATTTCTAATTAAAGTTTATAATATAACAAAACTAATACCGATTACACTTTCAATTTAGTCCAATTGCAGCATGGCCTAATTGTACTAATTTCAAGTAGTATCGGCATTAACAATTGCATATTTATTTGTTAAATGGACTAAAAAATAAATGCAATTGGTATAATAAGCTTTATTTTATTAATAATCTAAAACAAATATATGTTTTTTTTCAAAAAGAATCAATTATTAATTTAATGTTTAAACAATTGATATTTAATTAATCCGGTATTTTTAACCCAGAATACGCATTTGGGTTTGTGGTTTTAATAACAAGAATAATGCGCAAAAGACAGCAGCGGCATCCTTTTTTTATAAGCATTGAATGTGCGTTATAAAAAAAGATATAGAGGATGGCTTGGTCCTTTCATCCGTTTTTCATGGATGGAAGGAGGCGCCCAAAACATGATTTATATTATTTCACCACCAGCTTCTTATTCAAGACAGTTTGGTTATTCATTACTTGTACCAAATATACACCAGCCGATAAGGAGGTAATATCTATCAAATTATTTTGATTGCCAGCCAGGAATTTATTTTGCAAAACTACTTTGCCTAAGTGATCAGTAATGAGTAAATTCCAAATTTCACTTTTACTTCCTCCTTCAATAGCCAATGTAAATTGATTGCTTGCAGGATTTGGGGCCATCATTAATTTTGGTTCTTCAAACAATTGATTCATGGTTACATTGGTTGTAGCTTGAATATTAATATTATCTAAATAAATAGGTTGCCCATAATGCCCACGATTGGTAAAGGATATAATTACATTGTTATTTGGACTTAGGTTGCTTAAATTTACCAAATCGGTTCTCCATTGCGTGTTGCTTGGTTCAAATCGTCCTGATGAAATGGCTGGTGCAGTTGAAAGTATATCGCCACCTTTTATATAAAGTTGTGTAAAACTCGCACCACAGTCTGTGCTATAGCCTATTTCGAGCGTATCGGAGTAATTATTATCGTATTTTGCATAAGCCACATCAAAACTTAATACCGGATTGAGCACATTGCTTAAATCATATTTTGCAGTCCAAATGCCATCACGTTTTCCTTGTACATCGATATAATAATTATCAAAAAACATACAATTGTTACCATTACCAAAGGCACTGGTATAATCACAATAAGCCCAATTAACAAAGTTCTGTGCATCATCAAAATATTTCCAAGTTTGAGGTAATGCATTATTTTCAAAGTTTTCACTCACTGGCAAAGCATCTTGCCCCTGTGTGCTAATTATTCCTGTTTTAGTAATAGTATAACTTTGACCATTGTAGGTTAAAATCAAGGTGGCATCAAAGCTGCCAGTGGAATTGTATTGTACAGCCGGATATTTTAATGTTGAACTGGAAGGACTTCCCCCTGGGAATGACCATTGATAAGTAGCACCAGCTGGCACTACACTATGATCAACAAAATGTATACTATCACCAGGACAATAATAAGTAGCATAATCGGCACTAAAATCAACTACAACATTTGATGCTTCATAAAAATCGCTCTCCCAAATTCCTATCCCTGCATTAGCTAATCTTAATTTTTGTCCTTTGTAAAATGGTAACATATTTATAGGATGCGTAATTACAGGAAGACCATTACTAAAATCATCCCAGTTGGTCATACTATTATTTTTATAAAATACAGTCCCGTTTTTCATGGCTAAATAAACACCGCCATCAGTACCTATTTGATGACACATACTGTAAATTTCCTTACCATTTAAATTAGCGTCTGTTATGTTTGTCCAATTGGCCCCTGAATTAGTTGTTTTATACACTTTATTTCCATTACTTCCAGTGGTATAGCCCAACCATAACTCATTTTCGTTGGTACTGCTTAAGCAGAAAAAAATATTTCTTTTATTTGTTTGAGGAATAGTAACATTAGTCCAAGTTAAACCATTGTCAACAGATTTTTTTAATTGTGAAACATTACCCACAACTAACTGGGCATAAAATACATTGGGATTCACCCTACTTTGTTCAATCCATAACACCAAATTATTAGTGTTTGTACCTACATCCGCTATTGGAGCAAAACTACTACCACCATCAGTACTTTTAAAGAACTGATTATTTTTCCCCATATAGGCGATGTTCCAATATCGATGATCAAAAATAATCCTTGAACTTTCGTTAAACCAATAACTTTCATTCGGATAATTAGCCGTACTAAAAGAACTAGCAATACCATTGGTATTAGTTGGAATGATTACACCACCAATATCACTAAAATATGTTTTTCTTTCGTTGCTATAATTAACATAGCCTGTTGGGGCCTCGCCACCACCCAATTGCAAAAATGTACCTTGTGGATAACCTTCAAAGTAAGCCGCATTTCCATTATGATAACGTCCACCTACCATAATATCTTCATTCCAACCTTGATCAAAGCCCCAAAAATCGCTACCCCAAATGCCTTTTGTGCGACTATCATGTGCGGCAAACCAGTTAGTTGAATAATTTATTCCACCATCACAACTCAACCATACTTCTTCGGTATTAGTTGGTGTTAGTCTATTTATAAGTGTTTGCATATCGGGATGTATTTGTGGAATATTTCCTACATACCCCCCCACAGGTGAAATAGTTTGACTTCCATTGGTGCTTTTCCATAAACTTAAACCTCCAAACAAGATATTATTCTCATTGAGGTGCGAAGCAATAATTGTAGTGTTATAATAAATTTGATTGTAGGTGCCATTGTCTCCACTAAAAGTCATTGGGTTTGGATGCGTATTAAAATCATACGGAGCTCCAATAGTTCCATGTGGATTCGTCCATGTTTCGCCTGCATCGTTACTTACATAAATACCAATAAACCCATGAGTTTGCAAGCTGGCATTACTTTGGCTTTGGCCTACTAAAAGCGCATAAATTTTGTTTGGATTGGCAGCAGTGACTGCAATTTTGGCCCCCCTGCTATTTATTAAACCTGCATCAGCTACAGGCACTGTAAACCAACCATTGGGCTTAATGGTAAAGGTATTGCCACCATCGGTAGATTTGTAAAAATTGGCAATGTCTGTTGCGTTAACATGTTGCGAAGCAAAAACCATGTTGGGATCATTCACTTTTAGCACCACACTTAAGCACTCATCAGTAAGCACCTCGGTCCAGTTATTGCCTGCATCAACTGTTTTAAAAAGCCCTTCATTGGTGGCAGCAAAAATAATATTGGCTTGCGTAGGATGAAAAGCAATTTGATGTGTTTCTATGTCTAACGCTTGAAAGGATGTTTGTCCAATCACATTCCAGGTAGCACCTCCATCAGTTGTTTTATATAATTCGTTTGCAGCGCCTGCAATAACAATATCAGGATTTGTAGGATCAATTTGAATGCTTCTTACCGAAGTTAATAAATAATTGGCGCTCACATAAGTCCATTGTAAACCTTTGTTTACGCTTTTATAAATACCACCAGATTCGCCACCACAATACAACACTTGAGGATTACTTAATGATTGATCGATACAATACACATTGGAATGCCACGAACGTGCTACATTGGTATCATTCGCATTATATTTTGCCTGCAAATGCAATTCAGGACCAGCAAATGTCCAGTTGCCTGCCCTGCTTGCATTTGAATTTTTTTGAGCTTCAATGGTCCTTCTTTCTTGCGTTGTAGGAATTTTTACATAACCATGTTCATCAATATTGTTTTTTACAGAATTGCGCCATCTCTTATAAATTCCCACATAAATATTACTTTCCTCGCCTTCTTCTTCAGGCTTATTGTTTGCTTTAAAAGCACTATCTACTTTGTAAACATTAGGATTTGAAGCATACATCATTTTAACCCATGATGGAAGATGAGGGTCATTTTGATTAGGCTTGTACGAAAAACTTTGCGAAAAGGAAATGGAGTTGATTAGGCAAAGAAACAGAATGAAGGTAACTTTTTTGAAATGCATTGAAATTTAATTTAGGGCTAAAATAAAAAAAGATAGTGAATTGGAAGATTATCTTTTTTATTGAATTGTTTTTTGAATGAGTTAAATTTTAGAGCCCTCGCTCACGTCCCGAGAGTGAGCCTACCATGGGGGCGCTGACCGAAGTAAATGAATTTTATAAATCAATGGATGTTTTTAGCATTCATCATACAGCCTATATTATTGGTGTTAAATCAATCATGCCATTAGTATATGTTTTTTGTTTAAAGTCGCGCTGCAAATATGAATTTTGTAATACACAAATCTACTTTTTACACAGGCCAGAGGCCTGTGGGTATGATCACTCGCAGGATGCGAGCGATGGCAGTTTTTTTGTTTAAAGTCGTGCTGCAAATATGTATTTTGTATTACATAAATCTACTTTTTATACAGGCCGGAGGCCTCTAGTTATAATCATTCGCAGGATGCGAGCGATGGCCTGGTATATATGAAAAAAGGTCGGTAGCGCAAGCTCCGACCTTTCAACAGATGAATTCAATAATTTAAATTTTTGTCAACCAACCAAACTGATCATCTCTTTCGCCACGCTTGTAGGCAAATAAATGCTCATACATTTTATTAGCAAAAGTTCTTTCACTTAATGGAGGCAATTCCATAATTAGATCTTTGTGACCAATAGCAGCAATGTGTGCAATATTAGCGGCTGTGCCCACACCAAAGGCTTCTTTAACTTTTCCTGCTTTATATTTTTCTAATAATTCGGTCACGGTAACTTCTCTTTCTTCTACTTTCACTCCCCAATCGCGGGCAATGCGCAATATGCTATCTCTTGTAATACCAGCCAACATACTGCTGTGTAAAGCTGGTGTTACCAAAACATCATCAAACATAAACATCACATTCATACTGCCCGATTCTTCTATTACTTCGTTGTTTATGGAATCGGTCCATAATAATTGATGATAACCGTGCTGTGCAGCTAATTTACTTGGATACATGGCGCCACCATAGTTTCCAGCAGCTTTTGCATAACCTGTTCCACCCAAAGCAGAGCGACTATATTTAGTTTCTACCCACACCTTTAAAGGCTCCAAATAATAGGCTCCTGTAGGCATGGTCATTATGATCAATTTGTAATTTTCAGATGGTTTAACACCAATGGCCGTATCACTCGAAAACATTACTGGGCGCAAATACAATGCTTGCCCCTCTCCCGTTGGAATCCAGGCCTTATCCAGTGCAACTAATTGTTTAATTCCATCAACAAATATTTCTCGAGGAATGCTTGGCATACACATACGCTCAGCTGAAATATTCATGCGATTGAAGTTGTCTTCCATACGAAAAAAAATAATCTCTCCCGCTGTGTTTTTAAAGGCTTTCATACCTTCAAATATAGCTTGTGCATGATGCAAAGCACTTAATGATGGACTTAATGGAATGTCACCAAATGGAATAATTTCAGCTTGTTGCCAGGCGCCATCAATGAAATCGGCTACAAGCATATGATCTGCAAATACTTTACCGAAGGGAAGGTTATTGAAATCGACTGTGCTTAGTCGGCTTTGTGCAATGGTTGTTGTTTTAATAGACATTTTTATATATAAATATGAGGGCTCAAACCTACATGATTTTTGTAAATCTCAAAATGATATTATGCATAAAATTAATAAATATAATAATAGCGTATGCATTTTACTCAATTTATACCGATTACATTTTCAAAAATATGTTTGATTATGGTATTAAAATAAAAACCATTAATCTCATTAAATTACAAGTATTTTTGAAAATTACTGTTTTATTTTTATTCTACTATATCTATTAATATTTAGCGAAAGTGGGCTAAAACTCATTAAAATTAATCCTTAGCCTCAAAAATATTACATTTTAAAGCTACAGTTGTTCCATTTGAATCGTTTAATTGAACTATATAAATTCCATTAGATAAATGTGCCGTAGGCAGCACAATACTTGCCACTTCATTTGAAATGCTGGCACTTTTTTGTGCCACTAATTGTCCAATTGAATTAAAAAGGTTAATGTTAGTGTTATAGGTACCCTGGGTATTAATGAGTAATTGGTATTGATTTCCTTGTTTTACAAGCTTTATTTTAGATAGGCTTTGAGAGGTATTATTTGTTGCGCTTATTAATACTCCACTATTAAAAAATAATTGAGATCCTGAAACAGGATTACTCGTACCTGTGGTAATGGTATAAAAGCCGTGCAGCAAAATGTAATGTGCAATGCCATTTTTATAGTATTCGTAATAGGTTTCTTCGGTAAAACGTGGATTTCCGTTGGTGGTGTCGCGGTAAGCAGAAACTCTTTTAACACGCAACACATCGTTTATGCTTTGCCCAGGAACCAGCAATGTACCGTACCCATCGGCTGATACAGTAAAACTTCCCGCACGGTAGCTTCCTGTGTTTGATATGGCTACAAAAGTATCAGTATATGAATCATTGTAAGTAAATGGAAATTGTAATTGCTTATAGTCATCAATATATTGATAATCACCAAAAGTGCCGCCACCTCCAACATAAATATAGGATGTATCTGACAATAAAAAGTGATGATAAGGTGTTCCAAAACTTGACCATGAAACTGTTGCATTAGCACTTGGAAATGATGTTCCAAAAGGAGAAGTTAAATTATCGACACCCAATATCTCGTAATTTGATGTAAAGTTGGGTAACACACTATAATCGTAAGTTTGATTGACACCTGAGTTTCCAATAGGGATAGACAATGCATTATTGATTACATTAATTTGTGCTAAATTCCCAACCGTGATGCAAACAGTGGAGTCAATAATTGGGGCTTGTGCTGTTATTTTTGCATTAAAATTAATTATAATACAAATGATGATAATTAGCTTAATATTCATAATATTTTTGACTGCAAGATTAAAAATATAAAGTTTTGGTTTGGTAATTTTTATGTCATAAAATATTAGCCTCTTTATTTTAAAGGAGCTAATGCGAGTTTGAATACTATGGCTGCGCCAGGAATAGAGCCAATTGTTTGAGCTCTTTTTTGTTTGGGTCAGTGGCGCTGGCAAAAAAAGCGAGTGGCGATAGCCCGTTACCCCTGCTGATTTTTTTTGATATATGAATTTTTAAAAAATACACGTTTTAACCCAAATTACGTAGATGAAACCTACTAACTTCATTTTTCTTCTATTTCAAGCACTTACCCCCTTTTTGTATTTCCTAAAAGCTTACTATTCTTTCAATCCAAAATAGTCCGTGTGCACTTGATATTATTGCAAATTTTTGTTGACCAACGATTCCAACTGCGTAATTTGGGCATAAAAAAAATTGGAAGGGGTAGGCGTCCAAATAAAAAAAGCCGAAACATAATTGCTTCGGCTAGTTAAAACGTTTTAATAATTTTGTTTGCAGCTATTTTTGCAAGGCTTCTTCAAATTCAAAGGAAGGGCTTTCTAAGTCGAGTAAAGCAGCACTTTCTTCCTTTATTACAACTACTTCCTTGGCAGCAGCTTTACTTTCGGTAGCTTTTTCGGCTCTGCTTTTTGGCGTTGCTGCTTCTTTAGCAGGCGCTACATAAGGTGTTACACCGTTTGCTTCCATTTTGTTTTCTCTTAAAAACATACCAAAAGCAATTGCTTTGTTTATTTCGGAAATGTTTATTTCAATATTCCACTCATCATTACCAGCTTTTGGAAGCACAGTAAACTCTTGTTTTGTATCTAGGCAATAGTCTAAAATGGTTTGAATATTCTTTTTCTTTACGGTTACTGAAGGTTTTTTTTCGCTGTTCATCGCTATGTTGTTAAAGGTGATTGTCATGATAATTATTTTTACTTC
Source organism: Bacteroidia bacterium (assembly GCA_035439485.1). Lineage (GTDB taxonomy): Bacteria > Bacteroidota > Bacteroidia > UBA4408 > UBA4408 > CAIKXD01. The sequence continues at coordinate 17,309 of DAORKI010000027.1, read as the reverse complement.
ACAAATTTACCACCTTGCACATAAAATTGTTTCATTTATTTTTGAACGCTTTTTAGTGTTTTAACAATCAAGGATTTATAACGCTAACAGCCTGTTCATAAGTAATTAACAGACTTGCTATTTAACATTAAAAGAACATGTATAACAATATATATTTCAGCTATTTACAAATCAAATGAGCCACTTATTGAAACAACCTAAAAATATCGTTTCCATTAGCAAACAACAATAATGATAAAAGTAAAATCATGCCTACAGTTTGCGCATATTCTAAAAACTTTTCTGGCAATTTTCGACCAGTGATCATTTCTACCAATAAAAACAATACATGACCGCCATCAAGGGCAGGAATAGGTAATAAATTCATCACTGCTAAAGCAACCGAAAAGAAGGCTGTTAGATTCCAAAAACGCATCCAATCCCACTCAGGTGCAAACACTTTACCAAAGGTGATAAAACCACCTAGTTGTTTATAGCCTTGAACTTCGGAATTAAAAATTAATTTAAATTGTCCAACATAGTCGGCAACGGTGGTAAATGCTTTTTTTGTGCCAGCAGGAATTGCCTCGAAGAAGGAGTATTTTTTTTCTTCAATTTTAAGAAAATGGTCAAGTGATTGCGGAATAACTCCAATAAAACCTTGTTCATTCACTTTTACAGGAAGGCTCAATTCGTTGCCATTGCGGATTACCTTTACGTTTACGGTTTGATTTTTATGTTTTTGAATTTCAGCTCTAAACTCATCAAAGTATTCCATTTTTGTATCATTAATGCCTACCAATTTATCGCCTACTAAAATACCTGCTAATTTTGCTGGAGATGCTTCACCAAACTCTTGAATTACAAATGGAAATCGAGGTTGAATAAAATCGTTGGGCTGTTTAACAAGTTTAGCAATAAACCCTGCTGGAACAACAATATTTTCAAGTTTTCCTTCACGCATAACCTGCACTGTGCGTGCCTCTTGCATAATAATTTCCATAGAAACTTTTTTAAAGCTTTCTACTTCTTTTCCATTCACTGAAATAATTTTGTCGCCATTTTTTAGTCCCATTTCTAAGGCTAAGCTATCGCAGCTAACACCATAGGTTAAATTTGCTGTAGGTAAAATTTCTTCGCCATAGTAAAACAAAATTCCAATATAAATGGCAATGGCGAGCAACACATTAACTGTAACACCACCAATCATAATAATTAATCTTTGCCATGCTGGTTTGCTTCTAAATTCCCATGGTTGTGGTGGCAATTTCATCTGTTCTTTGTCCATGCTTTCATCAATCATTCCAGCAATTTTTACATAACCTCCTAGTGGAATCCATCCAATACCATATTCGGTTTCACCGCGCTTGTATTTCCAAAGCGAAAACTTCCAATCGAAAAACAAATAAAACTTTTCGACTTTTGTTTTGAATAATTTTGCAGGAACAAAATGTCCTAATTCGTGCAATATGATTAGGATTGATAAACTTAAAATTAATTGAGATGCTTTTATTAAAATTTCCATTCGGTTATTGAGTACGTATTATTTTATTTATTATTATTTTATCAATTCGTAGGCCAAGGCACGTGTTTCTTTGTCGCTTTCAACATAGTCATCTATGGTGGGTGTTTTTACAAAGGATGCCTTTTGCATACAGGCTTCAATTACATTGCTCATTTCTAAAAATCCAATTTTGTCATTTAAAAAACTTTCAACTACAACTTCGTTGGCTGCATTTATTATACAGGGCATGTTACCACCCAAACGCATTGCCTCAAAAGCGATGGCAAGATTACGAAAAGTTTCGATATCAGGCTTTTCAAATGTGAGTGATGGGTATTTTGCAAAATCGAAACGTGGAAAGCTTGCATTTAATCGGTAAGGATAGGCTAAGGCATATTGAATTGGCAATTTCATATCGGGCAAACCCATTTGGGCTTTTATGCTGCCATCTATAAATTGGACCATACTATGGATAATGGATTGGGGGTGTACCACTACATCAATTTGTTCTGCCTTTAATCCAAATAACCACTTGGCTTCAATCACTTCTAAGCCCTTGTTCATTAATGAAGCTGAGTCAATGGTAATTTTGGCTCCCATATCCCAGTTGGGATGTTTTAATGCTTGCTCCTTTTTCACTGAACTTAAAAATTCTTTATTCTTACCTCTGAAAGGCCCACCTGAAGCAGTTAAATATATTTTTTCGACAGCAGTTCCGTTTTTAAGGGTATAATCAAATTCACCTGCCAAACATTGAAAAATGGCTGAATGTTCAGAATCAACTGGATAAATACTTACTCCTTTTTGGCGAGCCAAGGAAGTTACCAATTCACCAGCTACTACTAAAGTTTCTTTATTAGCTAAAGCAATTTGTTTACCAGCTTTAATAGCAGCCAAAGTTGGAATTAAGCCTGCATAACCAACCATGGCAGTTAAAACCACATCGATTCCTTCCATAGTTACAGCTTGTTCAAGTGCATTTGACCCTGCAAAAACTTTAATGTCGTATGTTTGTAAGGCTTCTTTTACTTGCACATACTTACTTTCATTTACAATTACTACTGCATTTGGCTGCACTGCTATTGCTTGTTGAATGAGCAAATCGGCATTGTTATTAGCGGCCAAAAGTTCCACTTCAAAATGCTGCGCTTGTTCTTGCACTACTTCAATAGCCTGAGTTCCAATAGAACCTGTTGAACCTAATATAGCAATTTTCCTTTTCAAAATACTTTAATTAAAAACTCATATATTCTTGTGGATCTAATGCTTTGCCTTTGTACCAAAGTTCAAAATGCAAATGTGGTCCAGTACTTAATTCTCCCGATTCACCAATAATGGCAATAGGTTCTCCCGCTTTAACACGTTCACCGGCCTTTTTTAACAACACCGAATTATGTTTATAAATTGAAATAATATTATCATCATGCTGTAACTGAATTACGTGTCCTGTTTCAGGGGTCCAATCAGATAATACCACTGTTCCGTCTAATACAGCTTTAATAGCTTCATTGCGCTGTGCAACAACATCAACTCCATAATGATCGGGTGTAACTTTAAATTTATTGGTTACAATCCCTTTTATTGGTACAAAAAAGAAAAATGAATTAATACCCGATTTTACGGCATTTTTTTCGTTAAAACGCAAGGAGTTTTTTTCTTCCTCTTCAATTTGTTTACGCAATGCCAAATCTTCTTCGGAAGGTTTAATATCTATACGTTCAAACTTTTTGCTAGTATCCCTTAATGCCTTAGGGTTAATTGAATCTTTGATGTTTCCGCTTAAAACTGCTTTTAAGTTTTCGAGATATAAATCGCGAGCAGCAATTTCATTCGTTAAGCTATCTGATTTATATGAAAGTTTCACCACATTTCTACGCATGTTCACATCGGCATAACCTGGAATGTATTCACGTAAAGAGGTAAATGCTATGAGGTATGTTACTCCAATAATTAAAAAAAGTGTGGAGCTCACAATAAAAACAAATACACTCCGTGGTGAAAGCACAAACGATGCCTTTTCTTCAAAAGTATCATCGTTCATAATGACCAAGCGGTACTTATTTTTAAATTGATTTAAAAATTCAAATCTTTTTTTCTTTTCGGGCTCCGACATCAAATTTAAATAGCCTGCGAATATCGTTATTATTTATTTTTAATTAAAGTTCCCAAAAATAAGGAATGTTAATTAATGTGACATCATAAGTTTTTTATATTAAAATACCTTCATTCATAGCCCTTTTAAGTAATGCATACTTCTCATTTTGAGTTTAAAGAGCTTACTCAGCAGTCAACCACATGTTTCGGTATAGCCCATTTTTATCGTACATTTCAGCCTGTTTCTCAATATTAAATACTCTGCTTTCTCTTGGGTCATTTCCAACTCCAGCTATATACATCCAATTACCCCAATTGCTGCTAACATCATAATCAATTAATTGTTCCTCAAAATAAGCGGCTCCATAACGCCAATCCATTTTTAATTGATGGCAAAAATAACTTGCCACATTTTGGCGGCCTCTATTACTCATAAAGCCAGTTCTATTAAGTTCTATCATATTAGCATCAATATACTTACTTCCCGTTGTGCCATTTTTCCAATGCTCAAGCGCCATTATATCCATTTGACTCTTCATTTTTCCTTGTTTTTTTAGGCCATGAATTGAAAAAAACTTTTGTTGGTGTTTTTTCATCATAAACCTAAAGTAATCGCGCCACATTAATTCAAAAACAAGCCAATAACTTGATTTATTTGAACCATACAAGCCTTCGTAAATTTTAATTTGAGCATAAATATAACGAGGCGAAATACAACCTAAGGCCAACCAAGGACTGAACTTACTGGAATAATTTGCACCTAACATGTCATTCCTTGTTTCAAAATACGTAGAGAGCGATTTTGATTCAAAAAAATAATGTTGTAAACGCTTTAATGCTTCTTCCTCACCGCCCTTAAAATGAATTACTCGCCTTTAGTCATCTTTCTTTTTTACCAAGCCCAAATCAGAAAGACTGGGCAATATTAACTTATCAATTAAAGGCGATTTTATACTTTTTGGCACATTAAAAACTCCTCGTATTATTGACTCTGATTCAACCTTTTTTCTAAATTGAGTAAACACTTCAGGAATATCACGTAAAGCAAAGGGCAAATCTTTTGCATGATAAAGTGTACTTGTACTAAAAACGTCAATTGGTATGTGAATTTTCCATAAAGCTTGTTCTACTTGGTGATGTAACATTAATTCTTCGTAGGCAATTTCCTTTTTTGTAAACACTTTTTCAACCTTATACTTTATTGCAATTTTAGGAATTTCAACTTCGGGCTTTCCTCTTATAACCATTAAACCAGAACCCAATTTTCTCAAATTGTCGTCCAAATTTTGTAATGATTCCAGTAAAAATTGTGCTCTAAAAGCACCTGTTTTTTTATACCCAAACTGAGTTTCTTCAAAATGCCTATCATCAATGCAATATAAAGGGATAATGAAATTACTTTGCTCCATAGCACGCACTAATGTCTCATTATCGTGCAATCGTAAATCGGTTTTAAACCAAACTATACTTACCATTCACAAATCATTTATACGATTTAAATTTTTTGATGCTTGTAATAATATTTCTGATTTTTCGCTTGGATTCATTCTTTGCCAAACTTTATACATCATACCTATACGGGCATTATGAGCTAATTTTTTTTCATGTTTATCATAAAAATTCCAATATAAGCTATTAAAGGGACAAGCATTATCGCCAATTTTAAGCGATTTTTGGTAATGACAAGTACCACAATAAGAACTCATTTTATTGATATAGGAGGCTGAACTCACATAAGGTTTTGAACCTACTATGCCACCATCGGCAAATTGACTCATGCCTCTTGTATTAGTAATTTCAACCCATTCCAAAGCATCTATATAAATACCTAAATACCAAGCATCAACTTCATTTGGATGCACTCCTGCCAATAAAGCAAAATTTCCTGTTATCATTAATCTCTGAATATGATGGGCATAGGCATATTGTAGCGATTGTTTAATAGCATATTTTAAACAATTCATTTTAGTTTCACCTGTCCAAAACCATACAGGCAATTTTTCTTCATGTTGTAAATAATTTAACTGGGCATATTCAGGCATTTTTGCCCAATAAACACCTCGCATATACTCTCTCCATCCAACAATTTGTCTCACAAACCCTTCAAGTTGGTTGTATTGAATTTTATCAGGTTCTTTTTCAAAAGTAGCAATGGCTTTATCAATAACCTCCTTTGGCGAAATTAATTTTATATTTAAAGCAAAAGATAAACGCGAATGATAAAGTGACCACTCATGAGGTGCCATGGCATCTTGAAAGGTGCCAAATAAATGCAAACAATGGGATAAAAAATGCTCTAATAAAACCAAAGATTGTTCTCGATTTATGGGCCAAATAAAATTTTTAAAATCTACAATTCCTATCGTTTTAATATTAGATTGTTGAACATCATAAGCAATATCTTCGAGATTATTTGAAAAGAGCAAAGGCTGAGTAGTGATATGGTTTTTAGGAAGTTTTTCTCGGTTATCTTTATCAAAGTTCCATTGTCCATGCAAAGGCTGATTACCATTTACTATTAATATTTGATGTTTTACACGCATATAACGGTAAAAACTCTCCATTAAAAAAGTTTTCTTACCTTTAAAAAACAAAGCTAATTCATTGCGCGATGTAAAAAAATGCTCAGTATCATAAACTTGATGTGTGATGGACAAATTGGAGGTAAAATTTTTCAAATGCTGATCAACTCTATATTCATCAGGCAATTGGTATTCAAAATGATTAAATCCATTTTCTTTAATGATAGTAGCAATATTCTTATCAAAGCTTTGAAGATTTGCCTTATCATTAAATTTTATATATAATACCTGGTGTTTCAACTTCCGTAATTGAATTTCAAATGCTCTCATGGCAGCAAAAAAACCAAATAGCTTTTGTATGTGATGTGTGGTATAATTGGTTTCTGATTTAACTTCCATCAACACATAAACTACATTATCATCAACTGTTTTGAACCACGAATGACTCATGTTTAATTGATCACCTAAAATCAATCTTAATACTTTTTTTCCTTCATTTTTATGCTGCATCTTTCACTACAATATTTAACTTCATTCCAATTTTTTTCCCACTTTTTGCGCCAGGCAAATGACTTACCACAACTGACACATATTTTACAGGGTAAATTTGTTTTTTTTACTCCTTTCAATTTTAAAATAATTTGCCTGTATTTACATGCTTAGCCAATATTCGTTTCCCTTCCAATTTTACCTCAGTCTTTTTACGGAATCGCCACACAATTTCGCTTGCTTTTTTCCTACTTTCCTCAACATCAACAATAGGCAATGGATAATCCTTACCAATTACACATGCATAAAGCTCTTGTTCCATTAACGTGAGTTTGTGGGGCTCATGCACTAAATGAGAAGGAATGTGTTTTAATTCAGGAAGCCACTGTTTAATAAAAATTCCATCAGGATCATGTTCTTCTGAATTTTTTATGGGATTGTAAATCCTAATGGTATTAATGCCAGTGGTGCCGCTTTGCATTTGTAGCTGTGGGTAATGAATTCCGGGTTCATAGTCCAAAAATTGTTTAGCTAAAAAATGTAATTCCCGCCAATCTTGCCAAAGGTTAAAAACAAAAAATGAAACCACCATTGCTCTCATTCTAAAGTTAATGTATCCAGTTGAAACTACACAGCGCATACAAGCATCAACAATGGGAATACCTGTTTTCCCTTGCTGCCAAGCATTAATATAAAATTCATTTTTAGGTTTAATTAATTCGTCATAGGCTTTATTTATGTTCTCAAATTCGTACCTACATTCATCTTCAAACTTTTGAATAAAATGACAGCGCCAATGTAATCGTGAAATAAAATTATTTAAAGCTCGCTTTTGATTTGAAATATGGTAATGCTGACGCGTATATTGATACACCATGCGCATACTTATATTTCCATACGCTAAATAAGGCGAAAGTCTGCTACAGCTCTTTCTGCTCAACATAGGTTTACTAATATGTTTGCTGTAATTAATGTATCTCCCTTTTAAAAAACTGTCTAAGTAACGCCATGCCCAATATTCTCCTCCTTCCTGAAAATTTTTATTAACTGTAGTTATTTCTTTCTGTAATTCTGGCCCCCTTAATTGCGCACTCAAATTATTGTTAATTTCAACAAACGACCATGTTTTTTCATCTATTATTTGAGGATTAGCCGTCATGGTAGCTTCCCATTTTTTATCCCATAAAGTTCTATTTTTTAACCTCCTAATTACTCCATTTGTTCTCGATTCGCACCATTTTATTTGATGCTTATCAAATATTTTTTGCATGCGCTTTTCTCTCTCAAATGTTAAAGCATTTCCAATTTCTTGATGCGAGTATACAGTTTGAATGCTATAATTTTCTAATAACAAGTTAAACACTTCCTCAGCTTCTAAATGACAACATATAATTTCTGAATTTAAAAATTTTAATTTTTCATTCATTTCCTTCAATGATTCATATACAAAGCGCCAGTGCCTTGTATCGCTGTCGTAATAAGCCATTACCGAAGGTTCAAATATGTAAATTAAAAGTATCGGCAAGCCCGATTGCTGGGCCAACTTCAATGGTTCATGATCGGTAAAACGCAAATCGCGCTTAAACCAAACTATATTAATTTTAGACATCAAAAAATGATAAATTGCATAGATAAAACAAGATATAAGAGGCTTTGTTTAACGCCAACTTTCAATATAATTAATAATTATTCATTAATATTTTACAGGGCAATCCCTTCGTTATACTCCGGGCCGGGCCATGCGCACTACACGGTAGTGTGCTACTGTCCCTATTGCAATATCAACTATAATTTACTTTTTGTACAAAATAAAAGAAGCAATAGCACTATACTCAATCAAAAATTACATTCATAACTATATTTTCCTCTTTTTTTTATTTCTTTGTTGAATGAAATTTCTGCTTAAAAAAAAACAACTGCATGCGGTGCTTTATGCCATATTTGTATCCTCATGCGTAGCACCAAGGGTTATCTCCAATTCTGGAAAGGTAACTCCTAAAGGAAATTTTAGTGCAGGCTACCATACCTCTTACAACATTTCTACCCAGTCTGGGGTTTATTTAAAAGATATTATAGTAGATAATGTGTCTGATTTAGCCAAAAAAGATAGTATCACTATTGATGAAAACTTCATAAAAATAAACAAAGCCGCTGTTGCTTATCAATTAGACCCAGTAAGTGCGGGGAATGAATTTTATTTAAAGTATGGAATTTATAAACGCTGGGATATTGGAGCAAAGCTTGCAGGCAATGCAAAAGTACTTGAAACTCAATTCCAGTTTATGGGACCAACTGGAAACATTGAAGATAAAACCACTCAAAAAACCTATGGAAGTATAGGTTTACAATTCAGCACACAAAGCCAATCGTTACCTTCAGTGCTTTCTTATGTTCAGGACCGAATGGGATACTCCTTTAAGCGAAAAGATTTTTTAATTCCGGTGTTATTTAGTTACTCCATTGGTAATGAAGAAGAATTTGGTGCCTTAAGCGGAGGACTGGCAATTTGCTACTCTATTGTAAACTACTCTGCCACGCCAGTTGATATTTATAATTTAAAAAAAACAGAACTCGAACCTCAAAACTACCAACAAAAGTACTTTTCCTATGGTTTTTTTATGAATGCAAAATTAGGTTATAAAAATGTGTATCTTATTCCATCCCTTTCCATGTTTTACCAAAATTATGGGACTTATCAATTGCTTGATGGAAGCTCAGCTAATTTTAAAGGTTTAACCATTATACCAGGTTTAGGTATTAAATTCCGATTCGGAAGAAACACTTACGAAAAAAAATCAAACTAATAACTATCTTTAAAAATGAAAAAATTAATAACCCTCATTATTGTTATACAAAATTTTATGTTGTTTGCTCAGGATAAAAAAAGTCCAGCATATATTGCAGTAAAGGGCAATTCAACCTTAAAAGTTCAACCCGATGAAGGTATTTTAAACTTAAATGCATCGCATATTGGCTTAGATGTGAATCAGGCAATGTTGGGTTTAGAAAAAAAAACTAAAGAAATTATCAAACAAATTGTTGCCTCTGGATTAAATGAAAATGATATTAAAACTATTAATTTTCAACTCAACAAACATTCGGTTTACCGCAGAGGCTCAACTAAAGACAGTGGTTATTTTGCAACACAGAGTCTACAAGTAAAGTTTATTTACAGCAAAGAAAAAGTAGCTAAAATACTGAACAATTTTTCTGAAAGTAAAGCCGATTATAACATGCACTTTAATTTTGTGCTTTCTGATACACTGCAAAAACAATCCGAAGGTAACTTAATAAAACTAGCTGTTAAAGATGCCAAACAAAAAGCCTCAATGCTTAGCAGTGAAGCTGCTGTAAAATTAAAAAATATCAAATCCATTGAATATGGAATAGTGTCTAATAATCCATCTTACCCTATGCTAAAATCAAGAAGTATGATGATGGGAGATGAAGGCGGGCAAGGTGCTATGCAAGGATTTACCCCAAACGACATTGAATTAAGCGATGAAGTTTTAATTACTTGGGAATTGGAATAATAAAGCTAAGCATTGAATTGATTTTATTATACCTAAAATTAAATTAAGTTTGTACATATTTTAAACCAACATATGACTAAAGCAACAGATATACTTCAACAAAAAATAAACGAAGCTCAATTAGGTGGAGGAGCTGCAAGAATTGCCTCTCAGCACAAAAAAGGAAAGTTGACCGCGCGCGAAAGAATTCATTTTTTAATTGATGAAGGCTCCTTTCAAGAAATAGGTATGATGGTTACCCATCGTTCAACTGAGTTTGGACTTGAACGTGAAAAATATCTAGGAGATGGCGTTGTAACAGGCTATGGTACAATCAATGGACGCTTAGTGTATGTTTTTTCTCAAGATTTTACAGTATTTGGTGGTTCATTAAGTGAAACTCATGCCGAAAAAATATGCCGAATTATGGATTTAGCTATGCAAAATGGAGCGCCTGTTATTGGGCTTAATGATAGTGGTGGTGCGCGTATTCAAGAAGGTGTAGTTTCTTTAGGAGGCTATGCCGATATTTTTTATAGAAACACCAGAGCCTCAGGTGTAATTCCGCAATTGTCGGCCATTATGGGCCCTTGTGCAGGTGGTGCTGTGTACTCTCCTGCAATTACCGACTTTATTATGATGGTTGAAAATACATCATATATGTTTGTTACAGGACCAAACGTGGTAAAAACAGTTACACATGAGGAAGTAAGCAGCGAAGAATTGGGTGGAGCATCCACACATAGCACCAAATCAGGAGTAACTCATTTTTCATGTGCCAACGAAATTGAATGTATTAACAACATCAAAGCATTGTTGAGTTACATGCCTCAAAATTGTGAGGAAGAATCTCCTGCCATCAATTATGAAATAGGAAATGAAAAACGCCCTAAATTAAATAACATAGTACCTGAAAATGCCAATCAGCCCTATGACATGCGCGAAGTTATTACAGAGGTAATTGATGCCGATTCATTTTTAGAAGTTCACAAAAATTATGCAGAAAATATAGTAGTAGGTTTTGCTCGATTAGCTGGTAAAAGTATTGGAATTGTAGCTAACCAACCTGCATTTTTAGCTGGCGTATTAGATATTAAATCTTCAAACAAAGCTGCACGATTTGTTAGATTTTGTGATTCATTTAATATTCCTTTGCTTGTATTTGAGGATGTTCCAGGATTTTTACCTGGTACCGACCAAGAATGGAATGGGATTATTAGCAATGGAGCAAAATTGCTTTATGCTTTTTGTGAAGCTACAGTTCCAAGAATAACCGTAATTACGCGAAAAGCATACGGTGGCGCTTATGATGTTATGAATAGTAAACATATTGGGGCCGACATGAATTATGCTTGGCCAACAGCCGAAATTGCTGTGATGGGTGCAAAAGGTGCTGCCGAAATTATTTTTAAATCAGAAATTTCATCTTCACAAGATCCTGCAGCTAAACTTAAAGAGAAAGAATTGGATTATATTGAACATTTTGCAAATCCTTATAGAGCAGCTGAAAGAGGTTATGTTGATGAAGTTATAATGCCTGAAGATACGCGAGAAAAATTAATTGTAGCTTTTAAAATGCTCAAAAATAAGGTGGACAATATGCCACGTAAAAAACACGGAAATATTCCCTTATAACTTTATATTTCTTGCCTTATTTTGAAGAAACTAAAATTACATATCACATGGTTGTTCGTGGTTCTTGCATTTGGAATCAATCAAAGCTATGCTCAAAAAAATAATTTTAGCTTTGATAACTTAGGTTTGCGCGATGGTTTATCACAAAGTTTTGTGAATTGTATTGTTCAAGATAACCAAGGTTTTATTTGGCTTGGAACGCAAGATGGACTCAACAAATTCGATGGCTACCACTTTAAAGTGTATAAAAATAATCCAAAAGATAACAACAGCATATCAAGTAATTATATTCACGCTATTGTAGTTGACAAAGTAGGCAATTTATGGATTGCAACTGACAATGGACTTAACATGTTTAATACAGTAACTGAAGAGTTTACATTATTTCAACTGCATGGAAAAGGCAGTGAACTAAAACAAAAATTTACTTCTTTATTACTACATGATGACATAATATACGCAGGTACTGCTAACAATGGATTGTACACTATACACACAAAAGAAAAAAAACCAAGTTTAATTGGCCTTTTATTAAACCAAAATTTACAAAACAGTATTATTCAATCAATTTATAAAGATAAAGAAAATACGCTGTGGATTGCAACTAACAACCTTGGCGTGCTCTCTTTTGATGCAAGCAAAAAAATATTTAATACTTTCCAAAAAAATAATAAAAGTAATTTCAACAGCAATTGTGTATTTAGTGTTTTTGAATATGATGACACGCATTTATGGTTTGGAACCGACAATGGATTAAATGTTTTAAATAAAAAAACAGGAGAAATTGATATTATTCAAAACGATTTTATTAAACACAATAGCCTAAGCAATAATATAGTAAAACACATTTACAAAGATCATTCGGGAACCATATGGTTGGCAACCTTTGGAGGACTCAATAAGTTTAACAATAAACCAAACAGCTTTGCAAGATTCCAATATTCACCTGAAAATAAAAAAGGCATAAGTGGAAATAAAGTCAACTGCATATTTGAAGATGTAACTGGAACAATTTGGGTTGGAACAGAATCGGGTGTAAACAAATTTGACAGAATTCAAAACAAATTTAAACTATTTACACCACGTATAAACTTTAATTTAACACAATCAACCAATAACGTTTGGAGTATTTATGATGATGTTAAAAGCAATGTGCTATATGTGGGTAGCGATGTTGGTTTAACTGTTTTTGACAGAGAAAATGGTTCTAGTTTTACTGTGGTAATGCCAACTGCAAACAAAGCTGCATCAACAGCTATAACTAGCATTTTTAACTATAATGAAAAATATTTACTCATTGGCTGCGAACAAGGTTTATTTGAGTTGAATAAATTGAGTCATCAAATTACACCTTTTAAATTAAGTGGTAAACAAAACGATTTATTGCGCGAAAAATTTGTTCTATGCATAACAAAAGATCGTAAAAATAATTTGTGGATAGGCACCAAGGAAGGACTCTTTAAGGTGAATATAAAAGATAAGAGTGCCGAATATTTTGTAAATAATAATAATACTAAATTAAGTATTTCAAATAATGACATAAGATCAATTTTTGAAGACTTTGATGGTAATATTTGGATAGGAACTAATGGTGGCGGCATTAATAAGGTTGATTATATTCCAGAAACCAAAGGCATTACCGATAAAATATTTTTTAAAAAATATGTATCAAAATTGGAAGATGACAAAACGATAAGTAACAATAATATATTAAGTTTTGCCCAAACTAAAAAGCAATTTTTATGGATTGGAACTTACGGTGGGGGTATTAATGAATTAAATGTAATTACCGGAGTTGTAAATAGAAATTGCGGATTTAAAGCTATTGAAAATAGTACTATTTATAGCATACTGCCTGAAAGTGACATGGTACTTTGGTGCAGCACCAATAATGGTTTAGTAAAATTAAACTTAAGCGATTCCACCGTTACCAACTATTATGAAAATGATGGTTTACAAAGCAACGAATTCAACAGTGGCTCGGCCTTTAAATCAGAAAAAGGCGAATTATTTTTTGGAGGTGTTGATGGTTTTAACGCATTTTTTCCAAATCAAATTTTGCATGATACAATAGCTCCAAAAGTTGTTATTACAGCCCTGAAAATTTTTAATCAGCCCATTGATGCTTTAAAGAGTAAAATACTCAAAAAAAGTATTTCATATTCTGATGAAATTGTACTTTCCTACAAACAAAATTTCTTTTCTTTTGAGTTTTCAGCCTTGCATTTTTCATCACCAGAAAACAATGAGTTTAAATATACCATGGAAGGTTTAGATGAAGATTGGAACTATGTTGGAACCCAAAATCAAGCTTATTACACCAATTTAGAGCCAGGAGAATATGTATTTAAAGTTTTAGGCTCCAATTCCGATGGAGTATGGAGTAAAAGCCCTGCAACCATTAAAATAAAAATTACACCACCTTTCTGGAAAACTTGGTGGTTCAGAATACTAGTTATTGCTTGTGTTGCTGCTATAATTTATTTCTACAACCAACAGCGGCTAAATAGGGTAGTTAAACAAAAACGCTTACTCGAAAATCAAATTAGGGAGCGTACAGCAACAGTAATGAAGCAAAAAGAAGAAATTGAAGAACAAAAAGCTATAATTGAAGAACAAAAAAAGAAAACAGAAAGTTTAGTACACAGCATTTTACCACGCGAAACAGCCGAAGAACTTATTAATAAAGGATTTTCAAGACCAAGAAATTATAGTTTATGTACGGTGATGTTTACCGATTTTCAAGGTTTTACCAAAATAGCTGAAAAGCTCAGACCTCAACAATTAATTGATGAATTAGATAAATATTTTAGTAAATTTGATGAAATTGTTGGAAAATATAACATGGAACGAATCAAAACAATTGGCGATTCGTATATGTGTGCAGGTGGAATTCCAATAAGAAATAAAAGTAATCCAATTGAGGCTATACTTGCAGCACTTGAAATTCAACGATTTATGCTTGATGCTTCAATGGAAATTGAAGGAAAAAGGTACGATTGGAAACTAAGAATTGGAATAAATACAGGAGAAATTATTGCAGGTGTTATAGGAAAAACTAAATTTGCTTTTGATATTTGGGGTGACACTGTTAACACAGCAAGCAGAACTGAAAGTAGTGGAGAGGCTGGAAAAGTAAATATAACTAAGGCAACTTATGAATATGTCAAAGATTTTTTTGTTTGCTCTTACCGAGGAAAAATTGCTGCTAAAAACAAGGGCGAAATCGAAATGTATTTTGTTGAACGTATCAAACCTGAACTTTCATTAGATAAAGAAGGCATGACTCCGAACGAAATATTTAATGAGAAATTTTCTCAATTGCTACTCGATAAATTCAGCTTCAAAAAGTCGGAATCTCGAATATTAAAACTTTTGTCGGAAAAATTACCAGAAGGCTTGTATTATCATGGCATACACCATACCATTGATGTTACCAACTCTGCCGAGGAAATTGCTCGTGAAGAAGGCGTTGATGGAGAAGATTTATTTTTATTGAAAACTGCCGCGCTCTTCCACGATGCAGGCTTTGTTCAGGAATATGTAAAAAACGAAAAAATTGGAGTTACCTACGCTCGCGAAGTATTACCTAAATACGGTTATACTGAAAGACAAATTGATATCATTGATGGTATAATTATGGCAACTGAAATTCCTCAAAATCCTAAAACCCATCTCGAAATGATTATGTGTGATGCCGATTTAGATTACTTAGGTCGAGAAGATTTTTATGAAATTTCTGAATCATTAAAAAAAGAATTAATCGCCTTCGGTAAAATTAAAAGCGATAGACAATGGGATGAAATGCAAATACCCTTTTTAGAAAAACATCAATACTTTACCGAAACCAATAAACGCAGAAGACAACCTAACAAATTAAAGCGAATTGAAGAAATAAAATTAAAATTGGCTGATGAACGTAATTACAACAGCTAGCATTTCTTTCTTTTTGCACTTTCTTCACTAAATTATTTTACTTCCCCTTCTTTTATATTCAATATTTGTGTTGAATCAAAAATAATATTTGCGGAATCACCTTTATCTAATGGCTGTTCTAAAGCTTTTTTTTGAGGTCCCACTTTTTTAATATTAAGTTCACTTTCTTTATTTTCATTATAATCTATGATCAATACCACAACCATACATAACAGTAAAATTACAGCTCCAAAAAATTTAGGTTTTCTATAAAATGGCTTTGGCTTGAGATACTGTTTTTGCCAAGTATGCTTAAAATTTTGATGTTCTTTTATTTCATCACTACTTATTGGATCGCGGTCAGTATTTATTTTTATTGGCTTTTTCATGGTCAGTTTTTTACTTTAATCATCATTTTAACTTTGTCTAAACATCGGTAAAGTCGAACCTTAGCATTATTTTCGGTAATATTTAAAATATCCCCAATTTCCTTGAACGACCTTTTTTCGAAAAAACGCATTTCAATTAAATGCAATTCTTCTTCTGGTAAAAGTGCTATGGCATTAGCTATGGCAGTATGATTAATTTCAATATCCTCTTCTTCTATATCAGCAGCAATATAATGGAGTCCAGCAGTATCTACATTTAAAACTTTATCAACTTTGTTACTCCTGTACATCATATTGAGTTCATTTAAAGCTATTCTATATAGCCAAGCACTAAAAGGCAAACCTCTGAACTCATACTTTTTTAAATGAAGCATGCATTTATAAAAAACCTGAGATGTAATATCAAATGCTTCCTCTTTAGTGTTCACTCTTTGATATATAAAACGAACAATTTTTTCATAGTACTTGTTGTACAATGGTTCAAAAAGCAAGCTATTTTGTTGCGCTGCTTTAATTTGATTTTCCTCCAATAATATATCTTGCTTGCTCTGATGATATTCGCTTTCCTTTTCCATGATATAATATCTATTTGTTACCTTGTTTTATCTCATAATGCTAAAAAGCAAAAAAGATACAATGCTGATTATAGATACATAAAAAAATCTTTTCATGGTAATTCAGAGTCCTGTTTATCAATATGATATTGACATAAAATTTCATTTAAAAAATAGGTTTATTAAACCCTCACTCCAATGATACAAACATCATCAATTTGTTCCAAATCGCCTTTAAAAGTTTCGTAAAACTTGATTAATTTTTTATGCTGATCTTGCATAGACAAATTTGAAATACTTAATAGTAATTCTCTATACCTTGCCTTGGTCATTTTTTTAACCTTATTATTTTCAAAACTCCCAAATTGATCTGCAAAACCATCTGTAAAAAGATAAACTATATCACCTTTTATTAAATTTATTTGATGTGTAGTAAAAGGCTTATTTTCGAATCCTTTACCAATGGGCTGCTTATCAGGTTTTATTTCAATTAATTCTGCTTTACCATTGGTGTTTCTTATAATCCATAAAGGATTATTTGCACCTGCCCATTCCAAGTTTATACTTTTTGAATTATTATTTTCATCATGTAATTGTTCATGAAATTGCTCCATATTAAATACAGCAAGCGAGGCATCCATCCCATCTTTTACTTCTTCATCGCTTTTAGCAAAACTTTCAAGTACAAGTGCCCTAGTTTTGTCAAATATTTTCCC
>DAORKI010000026.1:0-38353 GCA_035439485.1 Bacteroidia bacterium | reverse complement strand
TTTTTCTAGCCAAGATTCGGTAATGTCAGTATGGCTTGTATGGGCAAAATAAAGCCCGTTTTTGATTATAAGCATTTGTGGCGACTCATGCTTCACCCCTAATTCATGTGCAATTATATTTGACAAAGAGCGAAATTGTAAAATATCTAAAATATGTAACCTGATGTTATGTAATTCAAAAAAGGAACTCTTTTCCATTCTATAAAGCGCCATATTACTGATGCTACAACGGGTACTGTGTTTAAAAATGGCAAATAATTGATGAGGGCTTTGCTTTGAAAATTCAATCAGTTCATAAAATGATTGTTCAGTCACTATATCAGATTTTTGAGTGAACTACATAGAAACAATAATAACTACCGAAAGTCGTTAAACTGATTTTGCTACAGGTTTTGGCTGATTAATTTTACCATAAGCAGGACAGCGTTCATGTGTTTTACAAGAACTTATTAGTAATATTGCCGCAGAAAAAATAGTAAGAATAAGTAAGTTTTTTTTCATATTTACCAGTTATCTTTCTCTACTTGAAACGTTTAAACAACTTTAATGTTTCGTTAGAAAGTTGCAAAGGTAATTTTATAAAATTATAATTCAAATTTTGCTGATAATTTTACTTTTTTTATCGTTTAATTTTAATATTTGACATTGAATTTGTTAATAAATCGGTTCGCATTACTTGCATTTTTTGTTGCCCTATTTTGCTTTAAAACGAGCAATTTAAAGGCTATTGAACCCATTTTGGTAAATGTCATACCTACAAATTCCAATGATTTATCTGACAAATTTTGGAAAAATATCAACAAAAGGCATTCTTTAAAAGATAGCGTGGCAGTAATTCAACTGGCCAAGGAAATTCAAAACAAAGCTGTACAACAAGGATTTGCTACAGCTCAATATCAAATTCAAAAAAAGGACACGAACACAATTGAAATTAATTTCGACCTTGGAAAGCAATTTCAATGGTTATACTTAAAATTTGATGCAATTTATAGGGATATTTTATACAAAGCAGGCTACAAATCAATTGATTATGTGCAAAAGCCGCTGAAATTTAGTAAAATTGAAGGGATTTTTGAAAAGGTGTTACGCATCTGTGAAAACACGGGATATCCATTTGCGAGTATCATGCTCGACAGCATTCAAATCAATAATGAGCAAGTTAATGCCAAAATTAAATTAGACCTGAATAAATACATAAAAATTGATAGTATTATCATCAAAGGAAATTCTAAAATTTCGACTTACTTTATCTATAATTACATAGGCATTAAAGCAGGAAAAGCCTATTCCGAATCGAAATTAGTGGCAATTGATAGCCGTATTAAAGAACTATCGTTTTTAAAATCAATTAAGCCTTATGAATTTACTTTTACACCAAATTACAATAAACTGGTACTGTATTTAGATAACAAAAAAGCCAATCAATTTGATGGAGTTTTAGGTTTTTTACCATCTGAAAAAACAGGGAAAATAGAATTCACAGGTCAGGCCCATTTAAAACTTCAAAACGCATTAAATAAAGGGGAGTTGATCGACATTGATTGGAGAAAGCTTCAATTAAATTCAAGAGATATTAAGGCCAAATTGAGTTATCCTTATTTAGTTAACACCCCTTTAGGTATTGATTTAAACTTTAAATTATTTCAAAGAGACACCCTATTTATTGACGTAAGTCAAAATGCCGGCTTGCAATATTTATTGAGCGGCAACAACTATTTTAAAGTATTTGTGAATAATCGCAAGTTATCATTGGTATCAACTAATGGTCTTGAATTTTTAAATAAATTACCTGAATATGCCGATGTTAAAACCATTACCTATGGAATAGGATTAAAGATGGAGCAAACCGACTATAGATTCAATCCAAGAAAAGGATACAAAGTCACGGCTAATGTGGCAACAGGGAATAAATCCATCATTAAAAATCCAAAAATAGATAATAAATTATATGAAAATGTTAAACTTAAATCTGTTTTATACAATGGTGATTTACAAACTGATTTTTATATTCCTATTTTTAGACAAAGCACCATCAATATTGGAATTAAGGCTGCATCCATGTTTGCAGAAAATGTCTTTTTAAATGAATCATTTCGTATTGGTGGTAATAATTCATTACGAGGATTTGATGAAGAGTCAATATACGCCACTAGTTATGGCATTGGTAACTTAGAATATCGTTTGTTGTTTGAACAAAATTCATATTTATTTTTATTTGGGAATGCCGCTTGGTATGAATTAAAAACCTCCACTACCTTTGTGAGTGACTTACCTTATGGTTTTGGTGCTGGTGTAAGCTTTCAAACAAAAGCTGGTATTTTTAGTATTTCATATGCTTTAGGTAAACAGTTTGATAATCCATTATTGGTTAGAGCAGCAAAAGTTCACTTTGGTATTGTTAGTGTATTTTAAATTCGCTTTACACTGCTTAAATTCAAAAAATTAAGTATAAAATAAAAAAAAAACACTGATAAATTTAGATTTCAGGTTTTTTTCTTTAGGTTTGCTCAACTCATTTTTTAAAACCATGAAAAAAATATTTTCAGTTTCTTTAATAGCTATTGGTGCCTTATTTTTAGGTTCATGTGATAAAGACAAACAAGCTACATTTAAATTAGACAAGTCAAGTTACATACAAGGAGAAACCATTAAAACAACCAATACTACTGTAAAAGGTTCAAAGTATTATAAATGGAACTTTGGTGGAACTGAGTTATATGAAAAGGAGCCTGTTTTTGTACTTCCTACTGATCAGGCGCCAGGTGAGTTCATAATTACCTGTGAAGCAACAAACAATAAAAATTCAAGTAGTAGCGGAAGAGCCTCAAGCCAAACAGTTACAATAGTTGAAGCCTCAGAAGGCAAACTAGTTTTTTGGAATCCAGGGACAGGCCCAGTTGACATTAAAATTAGGCTTTCCAATAATAATATTTCAACAAAATTTGATACTATAACGTATTCAAGTTCAAGCAATCCTAATTGTTATGCAGATATAAATCATGCATTATTTACAAATTTAAAATCAGGCACTTATAATTATGAGGCCATTGATTTAAATAATTCTAGCAATATGGAGTCAGGAACTATTACTCTTGATGATGGATTTGATTGTAAATCGATTCAAATATTTTAAAAACCCCCCAAAAAAAGTCTTGAGCATCTCAAGGCTTTTTTTATGCTATATTTAGTGCTTGACTTGGGTCCCAAAAGCATTCTTTAAAATGAACAATAGCATCATTTGCCACCTTAATGCCTTCATTTTCTAATAAATTTTGCATTTCATTTTCGTTCGCAAAAAAGTGTTTTCCTGTTAAAACCCCATTTCTATTTACCACACGATGAGCAGGCACAGGAGGAATTTGTACATGCGAATTGTTCATAGCATAACCAACTAAACGTGAAGACTTGGCACTCCCTAAATACTTAGCTATGGCTCCATAACTAGTTACTTTTCCTTTAGGGATTAGCCTTACCACTTGGTAAACTTGCTGAAAAAAATCACTTTGCTTTTCAAATTTAATTTTTGCCATTATTCTTGGTAATAAACACGTTTTATGCGTGACGACATGTTTGTAAGCACTTCGTAAGCTATAGTTCCAGCTGCTTTGGCCAAATCGTTAATTGAATAACCATCACCAAACACAATTACCTCATCACCTTCATTTGCTTCAATATCCGTAATATCAAGCATAGTCATATCCATACAAATGTTGCCAATAGTTGGAGCAAGTTTACCATTTAAAAGCATGGTCCCTACCCCATTACCTAATTTTCGTGAATAGCCATCGGCATAGCCTATTGGCACGGTTGCAATTTTAGTGTTTTTAACTGCTACCCCTTTTCGGCTGTATCCAACTGAATCACCAATGGAGATATTTTTTATTTGACTAATCACCGTTTTTAACTGAACTGTTGGTGTAAAAGCTGCACTGTTCACTGATGAAAATCCATGCATTCCTATGCCTAGCCTTACCATATCAAATTGCTCCTCTTTAAATCTTAAAGCACCAGCACTATTAAGTATATGCTTTAAAAAAGGATAACCTAAATGATTTTCAATAATTTGGCACATGCTTTTATATGATACTATTTGATGTTTTGTAAAATCATCATGCTCTATTTCATCACTTGCAACTAAATGTGAAAAAACAGACTTCACTATGATTGCATTTGAATTTTTTAGTCGCACACAAAGTTCATGAATTTCTTTTTCTTCAAATCCTAATCGATGCATACCTGTATCAAGCTTAATGTGAACAGCAATTTTATCTTTTTTAAGATGATTAATGGCATCTACAAATTCTTTGAGAACCTTAAAGCTATATATTTCTGGTTCTAAATTGTATTTAACCATATTATCAAAGCTCTGTACTTCGGGGCTCATCACCATAATAGGCAAAGTAATTCCTGCTTTTCTAAGTTCTACTCCTTCATCTGCATACGCAACAGCTAAATAATCAACTCTATTGTATTGAAGCACATTAGCAATCTCAAAGCTTCCACTACCATAAGAAAAAGCTTTTACCATAGCCATTATTTTTGTTCCTTGGTTGAGTTGGCTTCTGTAATAATTGATATTATGAACAAGAGCGCTCAAGTTTATTTCTAGAATAGTTTGATGTGCTTTTTGTTGAAGTAATTTACTGATTTGTTCAAATTTAAAGGCACGTGCTCCTTTTAGTAAAATAGTTTCATCTTTGAATTTATTTGGAGAAAAGTTCTTCAAAAAATCATCGGTGGTGTTATAAAATTCTTGTTGAAAATGAAATAGATGTTTGTTTTTTTGAAGCGCTTCACCAATGCCAATAACTTTGGCAATGCCTTTGGTTTTAATTAGCGTGGCCACTTCAAAATAAAGTTTTTCTTCCTCTTTTCCACTTTGTAAAATGTCTGAAAGTATAAGAGTTTTATTGCTATGTTGATTTTGCTGATTTAAAAAATCGAGGGCAATTGAAAGAGAACCAATATCGGAATTATAACTATCGTTAATTATGGGGCAATTATTAATCCCTTGTTTAAGTTCTAAGCGCATGGCCACAGGACTTAAATAATGCATACGTTGTGCAATTAGGTCTTGTTGATACCCTAAAAAAAGCATTAAACTCCAACAGTGAATAGCATTTTCAATGGATGCATCATCCACAAAAGGAATAGTAATTGTGATGAAATCATTCTTAAAAATACCTTGAATTTCGGTTTCAATTTTTGATTTGTTTATCTTTACTATAAGTAAATCGGCACTGGTTTTTTTACTCCAAGTAAATAAATTTCCATTTTGAGCAATGTTGCTTTTTTTTATGGCGGTATGAAGTTTTTCATAATCCTTACAATATATCAAATGCTGCACATCATCGAACAATTTAAGTTTTTCTTCTATTTTTTGCTCTATGTTGATGAAATTTTCAGCATGCGCCTCACCAATGTTGGTAAAAATGCCAATAGTTGGCTGAATTACTTTTGCTAGATTTTTCATTTCATTGGGTAATGAAATTCCTGCTTCAAAAATTCCCAAGGAATTATTTTCATTAATTTGCCAAATACTTAGAGGCACGCCTACTTGAGAATTATAACTTTTAGGACTTTTAACTATATTGAAATCATCTTTTAGTAATTGATATAGCCATTCTTTTACTATTGTTTTTCCATTGCTACCTGTAATGCCAACAACCGGTAAATTAAAACGTTCGCGATGTTTTTTTGCCAGCAACTGAAAAGCAGTTAATGTATCTTTTACAAATAAGAAGTTGCAATCTTTGAAATACGCAGTGAAATATTTTTTATCTGAAATCAAGAAATTTCTCACCCCTTCATCATACAACTGCTGTATGAATTGATGACCATTATTTCTTGTTCCTACAATAGCAATAAAGAGACAATTCCTGCTATTTTTAATATTTCTGCTATCAATAGCAATATTTGAAATAAAATTGTGATGCGCTTGGTATTGACAAATCAACTCTGCTTCACAATAGTCAGAAATTTGCTGTATAGTGTATTCCCTCATGCACCATTACAAATTGAATTCAACAAAGCAATCGCGGCAAAGGGGCTCGTAGCTGTCTTTTTCACCTAACAGAACTAAATTTTTATCCTTGGTAATGCGATGTGAATGATTTGCCAAATTTCCACACTGTACACATACTGCATGCACTTTTGTTACATACTCAGCCACCGACATTAAGGCAGGCATAGGGCCAAAAGGTTTACCCAAATAATCCATATCAAGTCCTGCAACAATTACCCTTATGCCTTTATTGGCAAGTTGATTACAAACATCAACAATTTCCATATCCAAAAATTGAGCTTCATCAACACCAACAACATCAACTTCGTGTGCCAAAAGTAAAATAGAAGAGGCGTTTTCAACGGGAGTTGACATAATACTATTAGCATCATGCGAAACTACGCTAACATCATCGTAACGCTTGTCAATGGCAGGTTTAAAAATTTCGACCCTTTGTTTGGCAATTTTTGCTCGTTTTAATCTACGAATTAGCTCTTCAGTTTTACCTGAAAACATAGATCCACAAACCACTTCAATCCAACCTTTTCTTCTTTGCACATTGGCAATATTCTCGAGAAACATAAATTTTATTTATACTATTTTAATTAGAGTTCTAACTTAAAAATAAAATTTGTAATTTTACCTTAAATTTATTTCCAAAAGTAGTAAAAGCAAATTAGAAAATATTAAAAAATGAGTTTGGATAAAAAAGCTATATTAAAAGAAATTGAAGTTTTAATTAGAAGCATTAAAGTGCACTATGACAATATTGAGAATGAGCACAGAATTCCAACAATTGAATTGGAATTAATTACCTCTAAAATAAGGAAACTTCACGAAAAATCAATCATTTATAATCATTTACATTATTTAGAAGAAGAACAATTACAATCTGCTAGGCGTTTAAAACTTGATCAATTGATTTTTAAACATGGCACCGAAACGCAAGTCATTGAACCTATTGAATTGGTACATAAGAAAAATGAAATTTTTGATACACAAGTTAAGTTTGAAGAAAAAGTAATGGCGATAGAACAGGAAAAAAAAGAAGAGCCTTCTAACTTAGATGTTGAAATCAAGGCCAATACTCCCTTGACTGAAAAAAAGGAAACAACTAACACATCAGTTAAAGACCATGTTGAAGAAAACTTTAAACCTATCAACTTAAATTCTAAAATTGGCATTAACGACAGGTTTCGATTTATTAAAAATTTATTTGGTGGCAATGGAACTGCCATGGAGGAATCTATTAAATTGATTGAGAATTGCAGCAGTAAATCATCATTAACAGCCTGCTTAAATTCAATTAAGAGTCAATATAACTGGAATGATGAAGATGAAACTGTAATCGATTTTCTTGGCTTAGTTGAATAAATTGTTTCGAATCTATAGTTCAGTATTTCTTAGATTCAAGGTTAGCAATTTTGTATAAATTGAGGTATAAAATTACCCTAATTCATTTCGTGTTACTTTAAAGTCAATAATAAAACTCGTATACCTCTTTAATTTTTTAATGGTGAGCTAATTCTTGTAAAATTGGCGATTATTAGCAACGTTCAATAATTGTTGCATAGCCTTGTCCAACTCCAATACACATGGTTACTAAAGCGTATTTTTTATTTTGTTTATGCAATTCTAATGCAGCCGAATGTAAAATTCTTGCTCCACTCATCCCTAATGGGTGACCCAATGCTATAGCTCCTCCATTTGGATTTAAGCGTGTATCATTGTCATCAATTTTCCAGTTTCTTGTACATGATAAAACTTGAGCAGCAAAGGCTTCATTCAATTCAATGATATCAATTTGGTTGAGAGTTAGCTTGGCTTTTTTTAAGGCTATCGCTGAGGCTTCGACTGGGCCGATTCCCATTATTCGCGGCTGCACACCTGCAGCGCCATTGCTTACAATTTTAGCCAAAGGCTTCAAACCAAATTTTTTTAGTCCTTCCTCCGAAGCCAATAAAAGTGCGGCTGCTCCATCATTAAGACCCGAAGCATTTCCTGCGGTTACCGTACCATTTGATTTAAATGCTGGTTTCAATTTTGAAAGAGATTCTAAATTTGTGTCTCTTCTAATAAATTCATCTTCTGCAAAAAATTTTGATTCTCCTTTCCTTTGTGGTATTTCTATAGCTGCAATTTCCTCTGCAAATCTTCCTGCAGCTTGAGCTAATGCTGCTTTCTTTTGACTATTCAATGCAAATAAATCTTGGTCTTCTCTGCTTATTTTATGTATTTCAGCTAAATTTTCGGCTGTTTCACCCATGGCATCTACCCCATACATTTCTTTCATTTTTGGATGAATAAAACGCCATCCAAAACTACTGTCAAACAATTGTTGATCTCTTCCAAATGGAGCCGAAGCCTTTGACATTACTAATGGCCCACGTGTCATGTTCTCAACTCCTCCAGCTATAGCTAAATCAGCATCACCAGTCATAATACTTCTTGCAGCGGCTACAGAAGCTGAGAGTCCAGAAGCACAAAGTCTATTCACTGTTTCGGCTGGTATAGTGTAAGGCAAACCTGCTAAAAGCAAGGCCATTCGAGAAACATTTCGGTTATCCTCTCCGGCTTGATTAGCACAACCTAATATAATTTCGTTGATAGCTTGCGGATCAATGCTTGAATTTTTTTCTACTAATTTTTTAAGCACAAAAGCGGCCAAATCATCTGTTCTCACAGCCGCCAAAGTTCCTCCAAAATTACCAATTGCAGTTCTAACGCCATTTACAATATATGCTTCTTTCATAAACTAATTAAATTGAGTTGCAAATTAAATACAATATTACGAGAACAAAGCCAAACGAAGAAAATATATCTTAATGAATTTCAATCAATAGATTTCAAATAAATGAAAAATTAAAAGGAATAATTAATTCCAAGCAAGCCATTTATTTTTTGAGATGGATAGAAATTCCATATTTGATATTGCTGTGCTGCCAAATTATTAAGCCTAATAAAAGCAGCCAATTTTTTTGTATATCGGTATTCAGCATTAATACTGGCATCAACATAGCCTTTCAATTTTCTTTCTCCGTTAATAAATTCAATTCCTGCAGGGGTAATTTTATCGAATTGAGCATTTTTGGCATACCTTGTTCCTACATAAAAAATATCTAAACCAACAATAATTTTGTCACCTAAATTATAAGACCCTTTAACACCAGCCTCAAGCGCAGGTAAATGCCAAGCTTTTAATTCTTTTTCTTGGGAATATTTATTAAATGCCAACCAAGTTGCAATATTAAGTTTGTTTTCAACGACATATCCAAGTTCTCCATAAAATCTGGCAATTTTAATATCGTCATAAATAACTTGAAAGGCAGATTGCAGCGTATCAAACAAATAAGGTATATTTACGAAAAGAGCCATTGAGTCGACAATTTTATATGCTCCATTCACATTTAAATATAGATGTTGATTTATGTTTCCACGAATTCCTCCAACTGCATCAAGTTTTACTGTGGAAGTTCTAAAATTAATGGCAGGAGAAATAAATGGATTAAGTGAGGTTAAACTACGAAAACTATTTCTGTAACTATATCCCTTAATATCGGCATAAACCGAAACGATGTCTTCCACAATATTATATTTGCCACTGATATCAGGTAAGAAATGAGTCTTCCCTTCATCTGTTTCAATAGCTACATTAATACCCAATCGGGCATGCCATTTTTTTCCTGAGGTTTTAACAAAAGGATTGATAGTAAATATAGCGCCTTCGCTAGAATCGGGAGAGGATTGATTACCAAAATAATTGAATAATATTCTTCCACCATATAGTTCATTCCCAACTTTTTTACCCATAGCTGCTGTTAAATTAAAGCTATTTTCTTGGTTCATAAGTTTATCACGAAAGTGATGAAATCCTAAATTAAACTCATGATAAAGTGCTTCATCGTTCCTTGTATTTTGCACCAAAGCGCCATTAAAATCAATTAAATTATAAATTTGTCTATTCTGTGATTTATTATAATCGGGTTTTACTAAATTTGAATCGGTATTATATCCATAATAGTGCATGCTATTATTTTTATACATTGCATTTAAATGTATAACATGATCAGGAACAAAAATACTATTTTGTGCTTTTAAATTGTTTTCTGAAAATCCTGCATAACCGTGATTTTTAATGTTCCCAGCCGAAGAAAAATGTTTTCCAGAAAATGAGTAATTCATTTTTTTAGATCGTCCACTACCTAAATAAGCTTCCAAATTAGAGGTAAAGTAGTTTCCAAAGCCTACTTTTAGATAATTATTTTTTAACTTTTGCAAAGGCTCACCTTTCATTTTTGCAGGCGTAATAGGCTCAACTTTATAGTCTGTAACAAATGTTTTATTTAGGTTACTATATTCCAGTTTTGGAATTGGTGGAACAGAATCATTAACGGTTGGATTAGTATTAATTTTAACTGCATCGGCAAGTGTAGGTTTATAATCTTGTATTACATTCACTTGACCTGCATTAAGCGAATTCCCTTCACCAGTTTGCGCTTTTACCGCAGTTGATATAAACAATACTAATAATAAGAGCTTTAAATTTTTCATTATCTTATAATCAAACTTTGTATTAATATCATTAATTTTTTAAACTCCCACATAACTCAAAATATACATGTATAAAATCCAAGTATCTCATTATTATTCTTTCTCAGGCTCAGTTTCTGGAATAATTGGTGAATCAAAAATTTCGTTTTCCTTTTGTATCGGAACATCAAATTTTATTTCTGTTTCATCTGCAGTTTGAATTTTATTTTTTAATTCTTCCTCTGCATTAATCGCATTTAAATTTTCTTGGGCTTCTCTAACAATTTCTGGTATTTCGCATTTATCTATAATGCTTTTAAAAGTTTCTTTTGATTGAAAATCGTCTCCAATGGCATGGTAGTTTTTAGCTAAAAGCAAAAATCCCTTGGCAATCCAAATATCATAGGAAGGTACGCGATCTATTAAGTCAAAAATAGTTTTTTCAGCTTCAGGAAAGTTTTTTCTATTATAATATAATTCCGCCAAATAATAATGTGCTTTGGCACCATTTTCTGATTGCGACATTTTTAAAGTTTTCGATAAATCGCTTATAGCCAACGAATCGAGTCCTGAATCTGCTGCTGCTTTTCCTCTTGTTAAATAACTTTCACTTAATAATTCATTTGAAACCTTAGCATTACCAATAACTTTAGTAGCAAAATCTATAGTTTTGTTATAGTCGTTCAGTTTTGAAGCGCATCGCATGATTCCAGTTTTGGCTTCAAGAATATTTGCAGGCATTTCAGCGTTAAGCAATAATAATTCATAATACCTTAAGGTATTTTTGTAATCCAATTTGTTGAAGCTTAAATAAGCAGCTTTCACTAATGCGTTTTCTGAAAATTTATTTTTATTTTGGTTGATGACATAATCATAACCTGCGAGTGCTTCATCAGGATTTGTTTTAAAAGTACATTCGGCTAAATAATAGTTTGCATTAAGCAAAAAGATTCCATTATTAAATTTTTGAATATAGTTTTTAAAGTCATTTACGGCAAGTTGGCAATCACCTTTCATGAATCGCAACTCTGCAGCTTCATACGTTGCTGAATCAATGGCTGCATTACTATAATTTAATCCCGACTGATTTTTTACATAGTTTTCAAAAGAAGCTACATCCCCAATTTCAACATACAAATTACGCAAAGCTGTAACAGATTCTTTTGCTTCCTCAGAGTTAGGATATTTTGAAATAATATCCTGATATATCATGATGGCTTCATTATTTTTATCCATATTTACATAAGCCAAAGCTGTTTTTGACAAAGCTTTTTTGATGTAACTACTCTTTGGATGCTCTTGTTGCAACTGATTGAAGTAACCTATTGCTTTGGAATAGTTTTCTTTTTGCATATATGCATTTCCAATTTCGTAACGGGCATCATCTGAATAATTCGATTTTGGGTACTTATTTAATAAAATTTCTAAATTACTAATTTTATCTTCTGTCTTAGCTAAAAGCCCTTGCGCACTTGCCTTTTGAAACAAAGCGTAATCAATATCATATTGGTTAAGTTTTATCGCTTCCCCATAAAATTCTATAGCTTTATTATAATCACTTTTCATAAAGTAACAATCACCAATACGCACAAATGCATCATTTTTCATTTTAGCAGATGCGTCATTTTTTTCTGATGTAAATTTTCTGAAAGCAACAGCAGCTTCATCATAACGATCCTTTTTGAAATGGCAATAACCAATGTTATAATTCACAAATGCAAACTCTTTATTTAATGCAGCCCCAGGAAATAAATTGAATTCCTCGTATCCATGAAGTGCCTTTTCATATTGTTCAAGACGAAAATGTGCATCGGCTATCCAATATTTGCACATGGCATTTATTTTTTTATCTTTCCCTACACTAAGTGCTTTATTAAACAAGGTTTGGGCATTGGTATAATCTCCATCGTTAAAGTACTCAACACCTCTAAAAAACGCTATTTTTTGATAAGCGAAATCCATTTCAAGTGTTCTCTTTTTTATTTTTTCAATAGAAATGAGTGCTTCCTTATAATTTTTAGTTGTTAAATAAACATTTACCATATATCTGAAAGCTTCATCCAAACGAGGGGAATTAGGGTATTTATTGATATATTTATCAAATACATCAATAGCTTCATGATAAGGATTATAGGCCAATTCGTAAGAAAGCTTAGCATAACTAAATAAGGCGTCCTCGGCCAAATCACTATAGAAAGAATCAGCAGATGCTGCTTCATAACTATTTCTTGCTAATTGTTTTTCAGTGATTAACAAATAAGAGTGCGCTAGTTGATAATAAGCCAATTGATTTAAACTATCCTTTTTACCAATTACCTTTTTATAATTTTCAATTGCATTCGCATACTTTTTTGTTTTATAAAAACAGTAAGCCAACTGATAATAATCTTCTCTTTCGGGTTTAGCACCTTTGTCAAAAAATTTGCTCAAAAAAGGCAGGGCTGCTGCATACTTTTCCATTCTAAAGTAAGCATCACCAATTAAATGTGCTAACTCAGGAGCTCGCTTTACATTAGCTGAATCAAGCCATGGTTCGGCAAACTCAATTAATTCAGGATATTTTTTTTGCATATAATAAATATGTGCAATGTAATATGGTACAGTTGGATAAAAAGGTGAACCAGCTTTGAACTTCTGAAATCCTTTTAAAGCAGTTTCTAAATTCCCTTGGCTATAGGCAATGTGTGAAAAATAATAAGTGGCTGGTGCTGCATAATTGTTTTCAATATCTTTAATATCATTAAACAACACTTTTGCTTTCTCGTATTCATTTCTTAAAAAATAGCAATAGCCTTTTTTAAATTGATATTCACACTTATAATCTTTGTTATGGAAATCGCGTTCAGTAATTTTTTCATACCAATTAAGCGCATCTCTAAAACTTTTAGCACGATATTCTAAATTTCCAAGACTAAAATAAGCCATTTTAATTCTTTTGCTTCCAGGATATAATGCAATAAAATCAAGCATTCTGGTTTGAGCATCGGCATTAAATAATTCTAAGCCACAAACTGCGCCAAAGTACATAGCTTCAGCATGCTCTTCGGTATTTTGTGGATATACATTACAAATCTCATCAAAAGCTTTTTGCGCTGAAGCATATTTTTGTTTATAAAATAACTCAGAGGCAATTTGTAATCGCTGTTGAGTATTAGTATTAACAATGGTTTGCTGCGCCTTTACAGTAAATATTGGAAAAGAAAACAAAAGTAAAAACGAAAATCTCAGCAATTTGCTATACATTATCTTTCTTGAATTTAAACGGTTAAAAGTAAAGACTTATATAGGCTGAATAGTTTTGGTGAGATTCAAGTTTTCAACGTAGCAATGTTAAGATTGATTCATAAAATCATTATTTTAACCGTAGTTAACTGTTGTGCAAGTATATTTGTTAACTTTAGAAAAGAAATAAAAATTGCCATTGGGGGACATTGAAAAAATATCCAAAATTAACTCAACAAAAAATAATAAATTCGCAACAAATTAATTAGAGCTTGGTTTATCAAATATTTATTAATTAAGCGAACAACATCAATGTACATTTTAAAAATAAAAGGCAAAGCTAAAATACCCGACTATATTCAGTTGCGTGATGAAAATTTTACTTTAAAAGCCTATTTTAGAGTTGACCGCCCTGAAAAGAGTTTATTGAAGTTTGGATATGATGAAGTTCAACTTGAAAAGTTAATGCAAATTATTAAAGATTTACCCTTTGGTAAAGTAATGAAATTAGATTTATAATGAATTCAAATGTGATTGAAATAAAGAATGTTGCAGTATATCAAGGACCAAATTTGGTACTAAGCAATGTAAACATCAATGTAAAAAAAGGAGAATTTCTTTATCTTATAGGAAAAACTGGAAGTGGAAAAAGTAGTTTATTAAAAATGCTTTATGCCGAAATTCCTGTAAAAGAAGGTAGTATAACCATAGCTGCCTCTGAGTTAAACGGAATAAAAGAAAAGGAAATTCCATTTGTGCGCAGAAAATTGGGTATTGTTTTTCAAGACTTTCAATTATTGTATGATAGATCCGTGAATGAAAACTTAATGTTTGTGCTACAAGCTACGGGCTGGACAAATAAAAATGAAATGAAAATGCGATGCGATGAAGTTTTATCAAAAGTAAACTTGGTAAACAAAGGGATAAAAATGCCACATGAACTTAGTGGTGGAGAACAACAGAGAGTGGCCATTGCACGTGCTTTATTGAATAATCCAGAAGTTATATTGGCAGACGAACCTACTGGCAATTTAGATCCAGAAACCTCTGAAGGAATTGTTCAATTATTAAAAGATCTTACACAAGAAGGTTGCTCAATTATCATGGCTACTCATGATTTTATGGTGTTTAAAAAATTTCCTGCAAGAATTATTAAATGTGAAAATGGTGAAATTATTGATTCCACTGTGGTAGTTTCAGCCTAATTATTTAATACCGATGTGAAATAAGTAATAGCCCAAATTTACTTCACTAAATTTGTGCTAAACTTCTTTCCTATCGGCATTTACCGCTGTAAGAATTATAAATTATTGGTATAATTTATAATTCACATTGGTATAAAATGCTATGGAGCTACAGCCTCCATTACTGTTTGCTCATAAACGTTTCGCCAACCTTCCCAAGGATTAACATTGCTTAAAGATTCATTGTGCCATAAGCTCACAAAAGTGCCATCCACTTTTTTCACTTCATTAATAATTGGAATTATTTTATTAATAGCATCATCAACATCAACATTCATATAATAACGCAAAGTTGCATCCATTACTTGAAAGGGATGTATTCTTAATTTTGTTTCAGTTTCTAAATCTAAATTATAAAAATTGTATGGGTCACAAATTCCTGCTCTGAAACCTATTTCAGAGGCAAAGCCCATAGTGTAATCATCAGTTAAACCTAATTCAATTAATTGATTATATGTTTCAGGAAAACTTAATTTTAAGAAATGTTGACGTGTTTTGGTTATTTCTCTATTAAGTACTTTACTTAAACGCATAATTTCTTTTGGTAATTTATTCTGGTTATAATTTGAGCCATAAGATGGATGAATACCTACTTCGGCATTATCTGAAATTGATTTTATTAATTCACAAAACTTTTTACTTGTGATTGGTACATTCTTATCATTCTTTCCATAGGCCGCAAAAAGTATAAAATACAGTGTTTTTAATTGATATTTTTTTTGAATTTCTAATTGAAAAGCATAGGTATCATAAGGGTCTTTTTCTAGCCCAAACAAAACTTTTGTTCTTTGTGAAATGGCCTTAAAATCAAAGGAAGAAAGTGATTTAAGATATCCTCCAACTGTACGAACAATTCCTTTTTGCTTAAAGGCCCATGCATTATCAATATCAATTGTGCTTAAAAATTTATATTGTCTCTTTAAGAAATGTAAGTTGGGATAAGCTGTCTTTAAAGTGTCTCTGAGTATATAAGCCCATTTATTTACCACTGGCTGTTGCAAGAAATTTGCATTATATGCTAAACTGTGATGCGCTTCAAACCGGTGATGAGCATCATAAATTGTTGGTAAATACTCCTCATACCTGCTAACCATATAAAAACTCGCTGCAAATGGATCGAAAGGTAATGCCGAAAAGCGTGTGGTTGAAAAAATAATTGGTATATAGTTAAATGTGCTTACCTGAATTTCTTGATCCTTTAATCCTGTTTCAAAGAGTAATTGTTTAGCACAAATAAAAAGTTCATCACTAATTGGATGAAATGCATAACTAAATTTAGGTTGTGATGATTGAGTAAACTCACGTGCATCGTCAGTAAATACAAATTTAAGACCCAACAATTCGGTCAAAACTAATTTAAAAATAAACTTAAGTCTATTATTAATTTTAGGAACGTAAACTAATATTTGCTGTTCTTGCAAGTTATTTTTTTTAGATAAGTAACAAATTAAACAAGAATAATTGATATTTAGAAATGATGTTTAATTTATCTACTACATTTACCATATCTATTAACTTTTCAAAAATTAGATTAAATACTTGAAACTTTAAATAAAAAAACAAGTATAAATTCATGTATTTTATAGACCTTATTTTAAAACATAACGATTAACTTATAATAAATGAAATTGAAAATTACTTTCACTATTGCCTTTGTAACGTACTTTTTTACAGCTTTTTCACAAAACTATAAAACCTCTTTTAAAAATGGGCAAAATTTGATGATGAATCAAAAATACCAAGAAGCTATCATTGCTTTTACAGAGGCCATTAATTATGATGGTAAAAGCGCTGATGCTTATGTTAATAGAGGCACATGTTACGAAAGTTTAAATAATCATAAAGCAGCTGCAGATGATTACAATAAAGCAAATACTTTAAGTCCAGGAAATAGTGATATCGCAGAAAAGATAGCCAATATTAACCTACTGACAGGTGATTATAAAACATGCATTACCCAGTATTCGATTTTAGCACTTAATAAGAAAAAAGCCTTTGTTGCTTACCGACAAATGGCTTTGGCTAAAATTAAATTGAAGGATTTTAAAGGAGCACTTAATGATATAGAAGCAGCTTTAGTACTTGATAATGAAGATTTTAACGCCAACTTTTACAAAGGAGTAGCATTGGATAGTATTGGAAATTTTGCGGGAGCCCTTAAAAGTTATGAAAAGGCAATTAATAGCTTAATGAAAGACAAAAAATACAAGGAAAGTTTGAATAAATCTGAATACAAATTTTTTTATATAAATCCTGCACGCTCAAGCGCCAAGCTTAGTCAATGGGAGAATGCCATGAATTATTACAAAAAGGCCGAAGAAATTGCAAC
Organism: Bacteroidia bacterium; assembly: GCA_035439485.1. Taxonomy (GTDB): domain Bacteria; phylum Bacteroidota; class Bacteroidia; order UBA4408; family UBA4408; genus CAIKXD01. The sequence goes on along the minus strand of DAORKI010000026.1, from coordinate 21,024 downwards.
AAATGACTTTGATATTGCCTATTACAGAGCCGAAACTAAAACATTACGAGGTGATATTGGTGGTGCCATTGGTGAATATAATAATGCCATAGCCTATAATGTAAATCATTATGAAGCCTACATAAATAGAGGTTATTTGTTTATTAAAAATGGTGAATTTGAAAATGCAAAATCAGATTTCTCGAGAGCCATAGTAATTGATGGTAAGTCAGCCGAAGGATATTTTGGGAAAGCATTAGTTTTTGAGAAATCGTCCGATTTAAAATCCGCGCTTGAAAACTATCAAAAAGCAATTGAACTTGCTCCAAATGATTCAAGAATTATCAAAAGCTATGATGCAGCAAAACTTGCTTTTAAGGAAAAAAACAAGGAAACGAATAAACCTGAACTTATTATAAATACTCCTAAATTAATTGGAAAAGCAAGTTTATTTATTTTAGAGAATCAAAAGGTACTTAATATAAATGGAAGAATAAAAGATGAGAGTACAATTGCATCAATAATTATAAATGATATTCCTGCGCAGTTCGACAAAAACAGCATTAACCCAGAGTTTAATCTTGAAATGGACATTTCTCAAGTCAATACTTTAACCACTAGTGTTACAGACAATTATGGAAATAATGCCAATTTTACCTATACCATCATTCGTGTTGAATCAGAAAAACCACTATGTGAATTAATAACTCCAAAACCTGTTGACAATACCATTCTTATCCAAAACAACAGCAATTACTTATTATTTGTTGAAGGCAACATTAAAGATAAAAGTCTAATAAAAAGCATAACTATTAACGACAAGGTTGCTTCATTTGATGCTGGAAAAATTAATCCTTCATTCTCTGCAACCATTGAAACTGCTGCCATAGAATCAATTGTAATTAAGGTTACTGACATTTATGATAATGAATCATCAAATCTTTATTCAATAAAAAGGGATGCATCCTTGCAGGCTAATGCAAATCCTATGGGCAAAACTTGGGTAGTATTTATTGAAAATAGCAACTATAATAATTTATCCTCTTTAGAGGCAGTAGCAAGTGATGTTGCATTAGTTAAAAATGCACTATCGGGGTATATCATTGATTCCATAGTAAGTCGTAAAAACCTGAAAAAGGCAGAAATGGAGCGTTTTTTTAGTATAGAATTGCGCAATTTAATTGCAGGAAAAAATGTAAACTCTTTACTAATTTGGTATTCTGGGCATGGTAAAATTACCAATGAAAATGGTTATTGGATGCCTATTGATGCTTCAAAAAAAGATGAATTTACCTATTTTAGCACTACCAATTTAAAAGGTTATTTGAGTACCTACAAAAATTTACGACACACCTTGGTGGTTGCCGATGCGACCGAAACAGGTCCATCCTTTTATTTGGCCATGCGTGATACACAAAGACCTAAAGAATGTGGTGATTATGAAGCTTCTAAGCTTAAGTCAGCCCAAGTGTTAAGTGCAGCTGAACCTGAAAGAAACAATGAAAGTTCATTACTCAGTAAAACATTTGCAAATACATTAAAATCAACAAAAGATAAGTGCATTTCAATTGATAATATTTCAGACAAAGTAAACACCGCTGCCAAGCAAAATCAAAAGCAAAAACCTAAGTTCGGAAATATCCAAGATTTAAGTGATGAAAATGGTACCTTCTTCTTTATGAAAAAATAATATGGTGCGTTATAATTCGGCTACAGTTTTTTTTTGACACAAACAAAAAATACACTACTACTATACTTTATAGACTTTTTCATACTAAACCATTGTCTCATTTCGGGGTAAGGATAAAGTGCTGGAAGCAATACTTTTTTAACTTCAAATACTTCTGATACCACTTGTTGCCATCTTTTAATCTTGTAAGCCTTTAAATCAAAAAGTAATGTACTTCCCTCCTTACTGTGTGATTTTGGAATAAAAAGCTCTTTAAAACTAGTTTTACTGGTATTAATAAATGGAGAAAAGAAAAAGTTAATAAAGCGATGATGCGTAGTAAACATAGCATTCGTAATCCAGTTTATGGCAGCCATTGATGCTGTTGGCATGCCAATAATTAACACCCCATCTTGTTTCAACACCCTCTCCATTTCTTGTAAACTTTTTATTTCGTCATTTACATGCTCTAACACATGCGAAGAGTAAACCGTGTCAAACATATTATCAGCAAATGGAATTGCCTCGGCAAAAGCTTTTTGAATGTGCTCAGCTTTGACTTTGAAATTACTTCCTTGCCTTCCAACTCCGTGTTCCATCGGGTCGGGATCAATGCCATAAACCTCACTTCCTGTATCTTCTTCGGCTCGTTGCATCGCATAACCTGCTCCACAGCCAACATCTAAAAATTTGCCTTTTTTGATGTATGGTTTAACAGCTTCCCACTCTACATCTCTAATTTTTTTTTGATTTAAATTTGTTTGCTCCTTAGAAAGTAGAGGATAATTATATATATTAAGTAAAGTACGCTTCAAGATGATTGTTTTTTATTGAAAGCCAAACTTAAATAAAAAAAATGAATGCCCACATTGAAATTAAAATTCGAATCAATGGATATGGTGCTAAAAATATTTCAATAATTTACTTCAATTTTTTTAAAAGCCTTTCCTAAATTTTCAATTAAATCTTCGGGTAGCATACTAATTTCTCCTCTGTATTCTTTTGCCAAATCGCCTGCTAGCCCATGTACAAAAACACCAACCAAGCATGCCTCAGTCCTATTTAACCCCTGCGACAATAATGCGGTAATAATTCCTGTAAGCACATCGCCACTGCCGCCTTTCGCCATACCTGCATTTCCGGTGGGGTTAAAATAACAGTTCCCAGAAGGTGTGCTAACACAAGTATAAGCTCCCTTTAGTACAATATAACAATTATATTTTCGTGAAAAATCTTTTTGCATTTGTAATCGTTCAAAGCTATTGTTCCACTTACCAAATAGACGCTCAAACTCCTTAGGATGTGGAGTCAAAATAGTACCTGGAGGTAAAAATGAAAGCCACGTTTTATTCTGAGCTAAAATATTCAAAGCATCAGCATCCAGCACCAGTGGGACCTTGCACTGTTGAATCAATAATTTAAGGGCCGAAATTGTACTTGTTGCCATACCTGCTCCACATCCCATTGCAACGGAAGTAAACTTATCTAAATTAGGTATTTGTGTTATCAATTCATCATTTTCATCGGCATTAAACATGGCAGACGGAAGAGTTGAATTTAATGACGATTCTATTTTTTTACCACTGTGCAAAGTGACTAACCCTGCCCCACTTCTTGAGCAAGCCATAGCAGATAAAATTGCTGCACCAAATTTTCCTGATGAGCCACAAAGCAATAAGGCATGTCCGAAATTTCCTTTATGCGCAAAGGTTTTACGGGTTGGTAGCAATCCAATTATATTGCTTAATGTAAGGATAAGGTGATTAGATTTTTGTTGAGATAAAAATTCTGTTTTTAAGCCAATGTCTAATACCTTAACTATGCCACAATACTTATGGTTTTCTGTAAACAAGAAAGCTAATTTTAGGCTTTGAAAAGTAAGTGTATACGAAGCTTCAACCACACTAGCGTTAAATTGAAGTGGTTCATCACATTGCAATCCCGATGGTACATCAATAGCAATCTTTAAGTTTGAAAAGGAATTTATATAATCAATAGTATCTTTAGTCAAACCTTTAGATGTCCCATGAATTCCAGTGCCTAATATTGCATCTATAATGCATGCATTAAGAGATGGTTTCACAAAATCAAGCTTACTTTGTAAGGAATAAATTTCAGGCCCATCAATTTCTTTCAATCTATTTAAATTAAGCTCAAAATCAATACTTCCATGATCCTTTTCAATGAGAATGTAAACCTTTACTTTTTTATTTTGCTGTGCAAGTAATCTAGCCAAAACCAATCCATCTCCACCATTATTGCCTTGACCGCAATAAATTTCGAAATCATTGAAATTAAAATCACTAAGGATAATTTCAGATACTTTACTTGCAGCTCGCTCCATCAAATCAATGGAAGAAATTGGCTCATTTAAAATGGTATATGCATCCCAATCTCTGATTTGTTGAATTGATAATATTTTTTGCATATTCAATAACCTATAATTACTTGATGAACGGCCAAAATCTGATTTAATACCTCACTATTATCATCATTATTTATAACCCAATTTGATAGTGCCATACGCTGTTCGTCTGACCATTGGTTATTAATTCTTTTAATGATATCACTTTCAGGTGTATTATCCCTTTTCATCACTCTATTTACTCTGGTATTTATTGATGCAACAACACAAATAACACCATCAAGATTTTTATATGAACCACTTTCAAATAATATTGCAGCTTCTTTTAAAATGTATTGTTGTTTTATATGTTGTAAACACCAATCTTGAAAAGCTATTTCAACCTCTGGGTGAATAATTTGATTTAATAATTTTAATTTTTCAGGATTATCAAAAACATGTTGAGCAATTAGTCTACGGTTGGCTAATCCATTTTTATCATCAACCACATTAAATCCAAATTTATGCGATAATTCGTGTAAAACAGAAGGAAGATTTAATATTTTTTTTGCTTCTTCATCGGCATAAAATACGGGCACACCAAGCGTTTCAAACACTTTAGCAATGAATGATTTACCAGCTCCAATTCCTCCAGTTAAACCAATTTTTTTCAAAGTTTTCTCATAATAAATTCAACTTGAGGGTTAATGATTTTAACCTTGCTCACTTCGGGTGGTTGTTTTACTAGTTTAATTTTAATTCTGTTATTATTGATATCATTTGTTGCAGCCAAATCAGCCTCAACCAAAAACTGCTCTTCTTTAATTGAAGCATAATTAGTTAATGAAACATTAAATTTAACTTTTACACTCGCTGGAAATGTTTTAGCTACATAGCCAAAAGGAGTATTTTTTATTACAATAGGTAAGACCATTTCTGCTTCGGTAAATTTTTCAACAGGTATCTCGGCTACAACAGTATTTATGCCATAATCAACACTTTGATTAACATTGTCTTTTAATGGAATTATGTGTCGTTTAGTGCTCTCAATATTACTAATGTTTAAGGTTTTAGTTTCAAGAAAATCAATACCGCTTAAAACACTTTTTGGACCTTTAATTATAATGTTTGAAGGAATTACTTTTACCTTACCTTTTAATTGAAATTGCTTAGAAAAGCTATAGGTTAAATTTAATTTAACAGGTACTATTTTTTGCGATTTTTGATCAAAAACAAAGGTAACTGTGTCGGGCATGATTTTCTCTACTTTCATATTCCCACCCAATTGTTCGGCCATTAATGAAAGTTGATTATTCAGCAATAAATAATAAATTTCGTTGGTATTTTTGTCGCTAATGTATTTCTTAACATTTGATGCATCAATAAATAGAGTGTCGTTTTTAGCGCTATATTGAACTCCTAATAATGAAAATCCTGAGGCTTTAACCCTTACAGAAATTTTGTTAGGTAAATCTTTAACCAAAATTTTATCAGCTGGCAAGTTTAAAAAGCAAGCGTTAAACGAAATATAGGTAGTGTATTCCTTACTGAAAACAGTTAATAACCAAAATAAAGAAGAAAACAAAAGGCATATTATGAAAACATATAACCTTTTATCTAAACGCTTGGGAGAAAACTTTGCAATCATTTTATTGCTATTTTCATGAATAGTTTTCTTCATTTAAAATGGCTCAAAATGCAAAGGTATGATTTAAATTCAAACCTTTTAAGAAGTTTAAATTAGAATTAAGGCTGTTGACCTAAGCTAACTGATTGATCTAAAGATACAGCGGACTTTTCAAATTTTAATTTAATACCGCTTTCGGTTTCAATAATGATGGTAGTGTCTTGTACTTCTGCTATTTTACCGTGTAATCCACCAATAGTCACAATTTTATCTCCTTTTTTTAATCCTTCACGAAACTTCTTTTGTTCCTTCGCCTTTTTCATTTGTGGGCGAATCATAAAAAAGTAAAATACAATAATGATAAGGATGATGGGCAAAAAACTCATTATTGGATTTTGTTGCTGACCGCCTTGAGGTGGCGCCATAAGTAAGATATTTAATATCATAATTCTTAATTTATTTTATTTATTCGGTTATTGGGTTTACTTCTCCAGTTATGGTAAGTACTTTCGTACTTGGAATACAGTTAGTAACTAAAGTCACAGTTTTGTTTTGAGTACCATGCTTTCCTGCACTATTAAACTCAACATCAATAACTCCAGTTTCACCTGGTTCAATCGGTTGAGTGGGATATTTTGGAACAGTACATCCACAATTTCCACGGGCATCACCAATAATTAGAGCGGATTTACCTGTATTTTTAAATTTAAATGAGTGATTTACCTTGGTACCTTCTTTTATTTTTCCAAAATCATAATTAGTTTCATCAAACACAATTTCTGGCTTTTCAGACGCATCATCATGAGCATCATGATTAACTACATCAGTATCAATTTTGGCTTCAAATCCATCAGATTTGTTGCTTCCACATGAAGACAGTAATACTGTACATGCCAAGATAAAAAAACTTAGTTTAAAAATTTTCATTTGCGTTAAGATTTATTCGATTAAACCCCTTCCTGCTTTTTTAATTTTACCTTCTTTTTTGTATAGATCAAAAACCTTATCTAATACGCCATTTATAAATACCTTACTCTTAGGACTACTATAATTTTTTGAAAGTTCAATGTACTCATTTAAAGTTACTTTAATAGGGATATTACTAAATGTAACAGCTTCTGTAATAGCCATTTTCATTAGTAACACATCCATCATTGCAATTCTTTCAACTTCCCAATTTTCGGTATGATTTGAAATTGCAATCTCGTTTTCTTTGTCATTTAATATTGTTTTCCTGAACAATTCGAGAACGAATTTCCTGTCATCCTCTTCATCCTTATATAATGACGATAATGATTTATTTTCGTTGTCTTCGGGCCTAAATTCTTCAATTGTTTTTATGACAGCTGTGTAAACAATATGAAAATCATCAATCCAAACAATACTTTTTTCTTCGAAATAAAATTGAAAAGGCTCAAAATCAAACATTAATTCTTTAATGATATAGAGCCAAATTTTTTTGTCTTCTTCAAATCCAATAGGTGAATCAGGGCTCATGTATAATTTGTATTTTTCATCGTTTTTTATCAAATGAAAAAACTTTTTTATCATTTCAGGCTCATCATTCCAGGCAATTTTTTTATTCGCACATTTCTTATGCAATTCAATATTTGAGGCTATGAGTTTTGCCACTTTATTTTCAACAAAACGCATATTAGGATTTAAATCCTGTGGAGTAGGCAATTTCTTTACTTTGGCAATCTCAATTTCTTGTAATGCTTGCTCAGTAACTTCTTGAACGAGCAATAAAAAATATAGATATAAATCGTAAACCTTTTCAATGCCTCCTAACAAATCTTTTTCACCCTTCAGCATTTCAAGTTTTCCTGATTGAAATGCTGCATACAAATTATGAAGTGCTTTTACTCTTAAATGCCTTCTATTTAGCATTGAATTTTTTAAATTATTTGAACGTTTTTATATTTTAATGCCGAAAATTGAATTAGAAAGATAATTTTACCTTACCTATTTCTTCAATTCTTTTTTCAGCAATTGCTTTTGCTGCAGAAATAGTAGTAATATTTTGACTTTGAGCAGTACTTAAAATGGAAGTAGTAAGATCATAAATTTTAGAAGCATTATTCATAGCTGCTTCACGATTATATCCATGTAATTCACTATAAACATTAATTAACCCTCCTGCATTGATTAAAAAATCGGGAGCCCAAACAATTCCTTTATCTAACAACATTTTGCCATGAACATTTTCATCTTCTAATTGATTATTGGCTGCTCCTGCAATAATGGAGCATTTTAATTTAGATATGGAATCAGTGTTAACAGTAGCACCTAGAGCACAAGGTGCATAAATATCCATATCAACTTCATAAACATCTTTGCCATTAAAAATGGTGGCACCAGTGGCATTAGCGCAGTCTTTTAGTTTGTCTTCATGAATGTCGAAAATGGTTACTTTAGCGCCTTCTTTTACAAGGTAGTTCACTAAATTTTCACCAACATGACCAATACCTTGAACAAAAACTTTTTTTCCTTCTAAAGAATCACTTCCATAGGCAAATTTGGCGCTTGCTTTCATTCCCATATAAACTCCATAAGCAGTAACAGGCGATGGATCTCCACTTCCACCCATTGATTCAGGAATTCCAGTCACATGATTGGTTTCCATTTTAACATACTCCATGTCTTTTGTACCTATGCCTACATCTTCGGCAGTAATATATTTACCACCAAGGCTATTGACAAATTTTCCAAACCTACGCATTAAAGCTTCAGTTTTTATTTTTTTACTATCGCCAATAATTACTGCTTTTCCTCCGCCTAAATTTAAACCACTAATTGCAGCTTTATAGGTCATTCCGCGACTTAAACGTAAAACATCATTTAAAGCTTCAGCTTCGTTATTATAAGCCCACATACGAGTTCCTCCTAAAGCAGGGCCAAGTGTGGTGTTATGAATTGCAATGATTGCTTTTAATCCAGTTTCATTATCGTTACAAAAAACAATCTGTTCGTGATTATTTACACTCATTTGCTTGATAACTGAGACACTTGTATGAGTTGCTTCTTTTGGTTCTTGTGTAGTAGCCATACTTTCCTGTTTATTAAAGAAAATTCTATTTATATTTTTTGTATTGTTAAAAATCGGCTGCAAAAGTAACTTTATTTTTAGAAGCAACAAACCATTAAAAGACACAAATTGGTTAATTATAGCTTAAAAAGCCTATTCCATTAATTTAAACACTAAAATCAGCGTATTTTTATCTGTGCTATATCATTAAACCCAAAGAAACTTCGCTATGATATTTTAAAGTAAATGTTATTCCAATCACAAAAAGAATTTATTTTGTATCCCAAAATATGAAAACAAAAAAGACAATTCTATTATTTATTGATTGGTATTTGCCAGGATTCAAAGCAGGAGGACCAATTCAATCATGCGCCAATTTAGTTGATCATCTTAAAAATACTTATAATTTTAAAATTATTACGCGGAATACCGATTATTGCGAAACCCTACCTTATCCAGATGTGCGTAGTAATGAATGGCTCATTTTAGATGAAAGTACCCAAATTTATTACCTTAGTAGTGATAATACCAACAAAAAATATATTTTTAATTTAATTCAAAACTCTTCATTTGATATGGTGTACTTGAATGGAGTGTTTTCATATTATTTTACCATAGTTCCCTTACTATATTTTCGTAAAAACAAAGCCAAGAAGGTAATTATTGCTGCCCGTGGAATGCTTGCTAAAGGGGCTCTTGCCATAAAAGGTAGGAAAAAGAGAGTATTTCTAACCTTTTCAAAAATTCTAAAATTATTTCATGGTGTTATGTTTCATGCCACCAATGAAGCCGAAAAGCAAGATATCATTAATGCAATTGGCAACAAAAATCAAATTAAAATAGCTGGAAATTTATCAAAGAAAATTACAATGCCCCCTTATTTTCAGAAATTCAAACCAAAGGAAACACTTAATTTAGTCAATATTGCACGAATTGCACCTGAAAAAAATTTAAAATTTGCACTCGAAATATTAAAGGACGTAAAAGCAAAAGTGAACTTTGATTTTTATGGCCCAATTTATAACGAAAATTACTATAATGCTTGTTTAAGCATGATAAATGATTTACCACAAAATATTAAGGTTACATATAAGAATGTAGTGCCAAACACACAAGTTTATGAAACCCTTCAAAAATATGATGCTTTGTTTATGCCTACTTTGGGTGAAAACTTCGGTCATATCATTCTAGAATCATTTATTGCCGCTTGCCCAGTGATTATAAGTGATAAAACTCCTTGGCAAGGCTTAGAAGAAGAAAAAACAGGATGGTCAATCCCTTTGACCAATAAAATTAAATTTATTGAAGTCATAGAGTTTTTAGCAAAATCGGATGAGAATTTATATAAGGATTTTTCATTGGCAGCTTACCAAAAGGCAAAGAACTTTGTTGAAAACGAAGCCTTATTGAAAGCAAACAAGGAACTTTTTGATTAATATTTATTTATATCGATGTGAAATAAGAAATAGCCCAAATTTGCTTCAATGCATTCGTGCTAAACTTCTTTCATATCGGCATTAACCAATGTTTGATTTGTAAATTATTGGTATAATTTATAAATCACATAGGTATTACTTCGTTAAAATAATGTAAGTGTTAAAAAATTTCTTAGAGCAATCCTAAATCGTTCTATCTTTGCCGCTTGTTTTAAAAAGAGGTAAATTACATTATGGATAAGAATACGGTAATAGGATTATTATTGATTGGTGCAATTCTAATAGGTTTTAGCATATATAATAGCCCAAGTAAAGATGAAATTGCACTACAAAAGCACTATCGCGATTCAATTGCTGCAGTTACCAAAGTTAATCAAAAAGCTGTAACTCAAAATGAAATAGCAAAAGAAATAAATGCCCAAAATTTAGCCCTAACTGATACTAATAATTCAGATTCCGTTAAAAACATAGCATTACAACAACAATTTGGATCTTTTTATGCTTGTGCAGTTGGAAAAGAAGAAAACTACACGCTTGAAAATGAATTACTTAAAATTAATATTAGTAATAAAGGAGGCAGAATTACGTCAGTTGTTTTAAAGAAATATTCAACATATGATAGCCTGCCATTAACCATAGGGGATTTAGATTCTTCCAGCTTTTCCTTTAGCTTAAATAATCAAAATAAAACCATAAATACACAGGATTTTTATTTTAAACCGCAAGGTAAAACATTTGCTATAGCTGGGAATGAAAGTAATAGTTTTAAACTACGCATGGAAATTTCACCTAACCAATACCTTGAATATGTTTATACCTTAAAAGGCAATTCATATTTATTCGATTTTCAAGTAAGTATGGTTGGACTTGCTAATGTGATTACAAATAAAGAAAAAATAACGCTTGACTGGAGAGAAAAAGCACTTTCATCAGAAAAATACAAAGATGGAGAAACCAATGCCTCTACTATTTATTACCAGTTTAATGAAGAAAATGAAATAGATTATTTAACCGAAACAAGTGATCAGCAAGAGACGCTTGAAAAGAAAACCAATTGGGTTGGTTTCAAAAAACAATACTTTACCAGTGTGCTTGTTTCAAAACAAGGATTTACAAAAGGAAATATTGAAACCTTGAGTTTAAAAGGTTCAAAAAAATATACTAAGGAATTCAAGGCAAGTTTAGAGTTACCTTACAATGGCAGCAATGCTGTAAATTATGATTTTTCATTTTATGTAGGTCCAAATCATTTTCAAACATTAAAAGCATTCGACTTAGGATTTGAGAAGCAAATTCCATTAGGTTGGGGAATTTTAGGCTGGATTAACAAATTTGCAGTAATTCCTGTTTTTAACTTTCTTGATAGTTTCAATTGGAGTTATGGTATTATTATTCTAGTGTTAACTTTACTTATTAAAATTGTATTGTTACCACTCACATACAAGGCTTATTTAAGCACAGCTAAAATGAAGGTGTTGAAACCTGAAATGGATGAAATTAATGCTAAATTTGCAAATGAAGACCCAATGAAAAAACAGTCGGCTGTAATGGAGTTGTACCGCAAAGCTGGTGTTAACCCTTTAGGTGGTTGTTTGCCAGTATTGTTGCAAATGCCCATTTTGTTTGCCATGTTCCGTTTTTTCCCTGCTTCAATTGAATTACGTCAAAAAGGCTTTTTATGGGCAACTGATTTATCCACTTACGATTCCATTTATGATTTTTCGTTTAATATTCCTTTTTATGGTGACCATGTGAGTTTATTTACTTTGCTCATGACTGTTTCTACTTTGCTTTACACAAGAATGAACAGCAGCCAATTTACAGGAAATGCGCAAATGGAAAGTATGAAATGGATAATGTATTTAATGCCAGTGGTTTTCCTTGGTGTTTTTAATAATTACTCAGCTGGTTTAAGTTATTACTACTTTTTGGCAAATATGATGACATTTACACAACAAGCCATCATAAAAAGACTAGTAAATGAAGATGAAATTCACCGTAAAATTCAAGAACACAAAAAGAAACCTGCAGCAAAAAAGTCTGGCTTTCAAGCACGTTTAGAAGAAATGGCAAAGCAAGCACAAGAACGTCAAAAGCAAGCCAACAAAAAGAAGTAAGCAATAATTGGGTAAATTTTTGAGCGGTTCTACTGAAAATATTACTATTAAAAGCTTGGCTAATGAAGACAGACCAAGAGAAAAGTTGATGCTTAAAGGTCGATCTGTGCTTTCGGATGCTGAACTAATCGCCATATTAATTGGTTCTGGTAACACCAAAGAAACTGCTGTACAATTGAGTCAACGCATTTTAGCGAGTGTTAACCATAACCTTAATGAATTAGGAAAGTTAAGCATAAACGATTTAACTAAATTTAGAGGCATTGGTGAAGCCAAAGCTATTTCAATTATAGCTGCCGCTGAGCTGGGAAGAAGAAGGAAAGAAGGTGAAGCGATTCAAAAAATTAAAATAAAATCAAGCAATGATGCTTATGTATCTCTACAACAGCATTTGAGCGATTTGTCGCATGAAGAATTTTGGATATTATTACTCAATAGGGCTAATGAAATTTTAAATGTAATTAATGTGAGTAAAGGTGGAACTACTGGCACCGTGGTTGATGGTAAAATTATTTTGAAACACGCCATTGAAACGCCTCGCTGCAGTGGAATAGTCTTAGGTCATAATCATCCTTCAGGCAACCTTAAACCCAGCGAGGCCGATATTAAAATTACACATCGTCTTAAGGAATTAGCTTCTTTTATGGACATCAATTTAATTGATCACATCATTGTTGGCGAAAAGGCTTACTACAGTTTTGCCGATGAAGGCATGCTTAGATAAAAGGATTATTTTTCGGCATAGTTCTTCACCAGTAGGCACTAATTATAGTCATTAGTTTTTAACCCATGCTCAGTAAAAATTGTTTATCATAAATTTTATACCAAAGGCATTTATTTTTTAATCCATTTATAACCTTTACCTATTATAAATTATACCAATTGCATTTATTTTATAGTCCATCTAAAAAATGAATATGCAATGGTAAAGGCCGACACAACTTGAAATTAGTACAATATGGCCATGCTGCAATTGCACTAAATTGAATGTGTTTTCGCTATTACTTTAAAACATTAAATACCATTAAATCATCTCAATTTAAATAAAACTGGCTTTGAAGGTGCTGCATCATTTTCGAAAGAACTAATTTGCAGGTTCAATAAATATAAATCATCATGCACATGGTTAGGAACATAAACAAATTCGGTAATTGTCCTATGTTGTTGTGTGTTGTAAGGATAGTTCCAAAAAACATGATGTGCAGCCAATTTGCCTTCGTCATGCTCACGATCGAGTGAGGGCAAATCAACCAATAAATGATGAATGCCTTGTTGTACCAAATATGCCACAGCATCAGCATGTATATACGGTGGATTTTTAGACGAATAATGTTGCGTTAATTTTTCTTCGGTGTTAGGCAGAGTACGAATAATGATTGCTTGCAAGTCAGCTACCAATGATAATTGTTTAACTTGTTCAAGTGTTATTATAAAATCATGTTGAATTAATTGTGGCTCAATTGTGACTAGTTGTGCAAGAAAAAAAAATTGTTTTAAACATTGATTGATGGTATAATTTTCTTTACTGATATGCCCAACACACTCAGTATGTGTGCCATGGCCATGAGGATTAAAATATATATCTCTAAAATTTACAGCACCTCCCCTATTTACATCACCAATCCAATTATCATTTTCAACCGCTTTAAAAATTGCATCACCAACATACCAAGCATGGATGTTGCTTTGTCCACTTCGCAATGGTGCCGAAATATCTATAGGTTCCAGCAAATTGGCACTGTAAGCAGTATCACCAATTTTAATGGTGCTTTTAATTTGAATGTTTGTCATACAATGAAAAAGTCTTGAATAATATTATCTGCCAATATTTTTCCTTGATTGGTTAAAGCAAAATTATCATTAATTATTATAATATTGTTTTTTTCGATATGCTTTTGAAGGGTTTTATTAAAATGCTTCTCAATTTTATCATCAATATAGCTTTGTATATCTCTTAAGCCAATACCTTCACGTAAGCGCAATCCAATCATAAGTTTTTCATTAAACTTCTCCATAAAGCTTAAATGTTCAACTTCAGTATTCAATTTATTTTCACTTAATAGTTTCAAGTAACTAAACATATTAGGAATATTATGTTGCCTAAACTCTCCATTAAATGAATGTGCCGATGGTCCAATCCCCAAATAAGGGAGCCCTTTCCAGTATGCGCTATTATGTTTACTTTGATATCCTGGTTTACAAAGATTTGAAATTTCATAATGCTCAAAAGCATTTTGTACGCTCCAATCCATTAAATATTCAAAATTACGAGCAGCAGCATACTCATCAAGTTTTACTTGTTGCTTTTTTATCCAATGTGATAGTAGTGTTTTTTCTTCCACAGTTAATCCATAACATGAAAGGTGTGTAATATCAAGTTGTTTAGCTTTATTTAAATTTAATGCCCAATTTTGTTCTATCATATTTGGCAAACCATAAATAAGGTCAATGCTTATATTAACTAAACCTGCATCCTGCATTCTTTTTATGCTGCTTTCAGCTTCTGAGGCAGTATGACTTCTGTTCATAAATTTTAAATCTTCATCAAAAAATGATTGTACACCACAACTGATTCTATTCACTCCCATTTCTTGCCAAGCCCTAATATTGTTAGAATTGCAATCATCAGGATTAACCTCAATTGTTAATTCAATATCATTGGTCAAGTTAAAAGTTGATTCAATTGTTTGAATGATTAGTTTTAAATTTTTTGGTGATATAATAGATGGGGTGCCACCTCCAAAATATATGGTACGAATTGTTTTATCAATGCAATTATTAAAATAATCTTTCTGCATGTGTATTTCCTTTAACAAGCCCGCAACTATTTCATCTACCATTTTACCTGAGGTAGAAAAATAAAAATCGCAATAAGTGCAAGCCTGTTTGCAAAAAGGAATATGGATGTAAATGCCTGCCATTACTTGTTTAGCACAATTCTAAATATGGTGCCTTTATCGATTTCAGAGCCTTTAATAAATATTTTACCTCCATGATAATTTTCTATAATCCGTTTGGTGAGCGATAAACCTAAGCCCCAACCTCTTTTTTTAGTGGTGTAGCCTGGTTTAAAAACGGTTTTAAATTTCGATTTCGGAATACCTTTGCCTGTATCTTCAATGTCAATATACACAAATTGCGATTGATCAAATACATGTATGTTAATTTGCCCTTCGCCTTCCATGGCATCGGCAGCGTTGCGAATTAAGTTTTCAACCACCCATTCAAATAAAGCCACATTGCATTTTACTTCTACATTGGTATCTGACTTTAAAGTGAACTCAATTTTTTTAGACGTTCGGCTGCGCATATAATCCATAGCATGTGTCAGCACTTCTTTTATATTATGCTTGTCGAGTTGCGGTTTTGACCCAATTTTCGAAAACCTTTCAGTAATAGTTTCAAGTCTGTTAATGTCTTTTTCAATTTCAATTAAATCTTCATTTCCCCCTCTGGCCTTCATTAATTCATTCCATGCAATGAGTGATGAAAGTGGTGTACCCAACTGATGGGCGGTTTCTTTGGCCATTCCAACCCAAACCTGATTTTGTTCAGCCTTTCGTGCAGTACTAAACAAGCTGTAACCTATCAAAATTAAAAAGGCAATCACTCCCAACTGTATAAACGGGAAATATTTAATTAGTAATAACAATGAACTGTCTTGATAAAAAATATAATTCTTTTCACCTGCTCCTAAATCAATGGCAATAGGCAAATTTTGTTTACTCATTTTGGCTATTAATTCATCTAAACTAGCTTTATCTTTTACATCTTCATTCCCCAAATTACCGCTCGCAATCATTATTTTTTTACTTCCGTCAGTAATTAATACAGGTACCGAGGCATAATTATTTACCACCTCAGTTATAAATGATTTAATTAAATCATCAAGGGTAAATCGTAATTCATTAAATAATTTCGACTCACTATAAAATATTACGTTATTTGAATTTGCTCTTAAAGGAATCAATATTGAATCCTGTTGCGCGCGCATTTTTTGTAACTCACTCAGCAGTTTATTTTTTTGCTTTTCTGTTAAATTGCCAAATAAATTATTTTCAACACCATCAATGTTTTTCCATGAAGTTATATTGCCTTTATCATCAGCCAAAATTACAGGAATGGTGGTGTTATTATCCAAAACATTGAGGTAAAAATTAAGGTCGGCACTGCTTTCACTAATGGTAAGCATTTTTGAGGCTTCCGCCCAAATTTGCACACGCTTGCGTTCCTCTGATTTTATTTTGTCAAACAGCTCATTGGTATACTTTACCAAGCGTGCCTTTTTTTGTATAGCCTCAGCCCAAATCCTAATTTTTGATCGCTCATCATTTGCAATTTGTTTAATCAAATAATTGGTATAAGCTAACGAAGCAATAACAATCACAATAGCAGCAGCACCAAGCGCAATTTTCCAATTTTGTTTTTGAGTATAAATATTCATCCTAACTAATAAACGCCAATGCCTCAAATATATTGGTAATTTTCAAATGTAAATGTTACAAATTGTTGAAACCTTTCTGGCAACACAATAATTCATTTTAGGGCACATTTATGCCACAATTATAGTCAATTAGTAAGCCACATTGTAAAACAAGAATCCTAAACCAAAATTTGCTATTGGCATAAACCGTGCTATCCGCTGTATCTTTGTTTTACCATACTCAAGCTGCGCACAAACAAAGGATGCCGCTGCTATCACTTGTGCAATAAAATAATCTCTTGAATCATTCAATTTTGTGATTTGCTCACTACATACTTATAGACCAGTTCAATAAGCCATATACAGTATAGGTGCGCTCCAATTTTTAAATTAAGCCCTTTTATTCGCCCTAAAGGCCAAAATACAAAGATTACAACTTAACTATTCTCCTACAAAAATCTTTTGCGTTGCAAAATCCTTCTCATTTATTACTTTTAATATATAAATACCTGAGCTCAATTTTGGCAAGATAATTTGTTGTTTACCTTGATTTAATGGTTCATAACTAAACACAATTTGACCTTGCAAGTCGTAAATTTGTATAGTACCTTTTTGTTTTGACATGTAATTAAATGATAAATTTTCATGGCTTATAAATACATGCTCAATGAGCTTTGGAGCATGATAATTAATATCCTTTAACGCAGCAATTTCGCCATTTTGAATACCATTTTTTATATAACCTACTAATTTAATCAAAAGCATATTGGGGATACCCGAGCCAAAATACATGTGTTCCCTCCTGTATAAACCTAATCCTTTTAGATAGATGTCGACATGTGGAGCTGGTTCAAAACTATTTATTTTAAAACAATTGTTTTCAAAATAAGCCACATTGGCTGTCGTACTTATGCTTATTCGATTTAATAAAGAATCCATTCTACTTTCCAATATATCTGTAGTTAAAAGACTGGCTTCTTCGGGCAAAGGTAAATGCTCATTCAAAATTATTGAAATTGTATCATACGAAACGTTATAGCTAGTGTTAAAACCAACTCCAGGTATTATTTCTGTATCAAAAAACTCAACCATACGCCCGTAGTTCACAATTTCATTGTTTTGTGTGTAAAACTTATTTTCAATAGTGTAATTGTAGTAGTCGTAATAATAAGGCGATGGATTTACTAAACTATAGTAACTTTGAGCATAACAATACTTATCACCAACATTAAAATCATAAATTTCTTTATTGGTTATCCTTTTCATATCGAAATTTCTATTCAAAATAGTGCTGTCTTCAGGAAAAAAATAAAAATCGGGTAACGCAACAGCACCATAGGTTTTGCTCAACATTATTTCTTTTCCATTAAAGGAATGTGCCGCAGGCTGTCCTAATGCATCATAATATTGTAAGGTTATTTTTTTAAGGCTATCATTGCTATTAAAAATAGAAATCAAATTAATGGAAGTAACAGTGGCAACTATTTTTGAATTGTCGGGATAGCTGTAAAACAGCCAATTTGCTCCTACATTGGCATGGTATTTTAAATAAATAGAATCGTTTTTATGGTTTAAAAATACTAGGTTCTGATTACTATCATGAATAATTTTATTCCCTAACCATGAACCACCTAGCACATCTATACATTCTAAAATTGCATTAGCAGTGTCGCGTGTACTACGAATACTATGATAAACCATATTATTTGCTTCGCTTGTAATTGAATCAATTTTAATTACCCTATAACTCGAACCTAATGGCGGATTCATTGAAGGTGAGCTAAAAGAGTATGCCGGCCCATAAAAAAAATGGAGTGAATCCAACTGCAAAGGAAAATAATTTTGTGCCTTGGATAATTGAGCTTGAAAAAGTAAAACAATAACAATAATAACTGGATAATACACAGTATGTAAAAATGATTTCATGGTGGTGAATTTTTATCAAATATACAATTTTATTTTACTCATTAAAAATTCCAATATTCCCTTAACTTTGAACTCCAATTTTATTGCTCAATAATGACAACTGCAACAGCTGAAAAAACGACAAACAATATAACTGAAGCCACTTTATTAAAGGCTTTTGAATTGATGTGCACTGCAAAAGCCATGTCAGTTTTGTATGAAGAAAACAAGGAAATTACCGCAAAATATGTACATGCCACCAGTCGTGGGCACGAAGCCATTCAATTGGCTGTGGGCTTGCAATTAAAGGCGCAAGATTATTTAAGTTGTTATTACCGCGATGATAGTATTTTGCTTGGCATTGGTATAACTCCTTATGAATTAATGTTGCAATTATTGGCCAAGCGTGATGATATTTTTTCAGGCGGACGTTTGTACTATTCACACCCAAGCTTGAATCGTGATAATATGCCTAAAATTCCAATGCAAAGCTCAGCCACAGGCATGCAAGCTATCCCAGCAACAGGCTTGGCTATGGGAATTCAGTACAAAGAAAAGCAAGGTTTAAATGATAAAAATTTAAGCGATGCACCTTTAGTAGTTTGCTCCTTTGGTGATGCTTCCATAACTGAAGGAGAAGTGGCAGAGGCTTTTCAAATGGCAGTGTTAAAGCAACTACCAATATTATATTTAGTGCAAGATAATGAATGGGATATATCAGCCCATGCATCCGAAATTAAAGCACAAGATGCAAGTGAATACGCTAAAGGATTTAAAGGCTTGGAAGTAAGAACTATCGATGGCACGGATTTTATTCGAAGTTTTAAAACGGTGCAAGAAATGTTGCACCTCATTAGAACCGAACGTAGACCTATGTTGTTGCATGCGCGTGTCCCACTACTCAATCATCATACCAGTGGGGTCCGTAAAGAATGGTATCGACACGATTTGGAAGAAGCTGCAAAGCGTGACCCATTTCCAAGATTAAAAAATCAGTTAATTGTTGAAGGAATTGATATTCATCAACTCAAATCTATTGAAGAACAGGCCGAAATTAAAGTGAAAGCCGATTATCAAAAAGCCTTAGCATCGCCCGATCCAACTCCTGAAGATTTATTTAAACATGATTTTGCTCCTACCTCAATAATAAGCGAGCAAGGACAAAGAAGTCCTCAAGGTAAAGAAAAAACAATGATGGTGGATAGCGCCTTGTTTGCCATCAGAGAATTAATGGAAAAACATCCTGAATGTTTGCTTTACGGACAAGATGTTGGGGCACGTTTAGGAGGCGTATTTCGTGAGGCTGCAACTTTAGCTCAAAAATTTGGCGACAATCGTGTTTTTAATACGCCCATCATGGAAGCATTTATTATTGGGAGTACAGTAGGTATGAGTGTTGCAGGTTTAAAACCAATTGTTGAAGTTCAGTTTGCAGATTATATTTGGCCAGGATTAAATCAATTATTTACCGAAGTAAGTCGTTCATGCTATTTGAGTAACGGTAAATGGCCTATAAGCTGTGTTATTCGAGTTCCAATTGGAGCCTATGGCAGTGGTGGACCTTATCATAGTAGTAGTGTTGAATCGGTATTATTAAATATTAGAGGAATTAAAGTTTGTTACCCAAGTACTGGTGCCGATTTAAAAGGATTAATGAAAGCTGCCTATTATGACCCAAATCCGGTTGTTATGCTTGAACATAAAGGGTTATATTGGAGTAAAATAAAAGGTACTGAAGACGCCAAAACAGTAGAGCCTGATGAAGATTACATCATACCCTTAGGCAAAGGTAGAGTAGTGATAGAAGCTTCAAAAAGTAATATTGAACTTGGTAAATCAGCTTTAATTATTACATACGGAATGGGTGTGTACTGGGCTCAAGCTGCAGCAAGTAGCTTTAATGAAAGTATTGAAATTATTGATTTAAGAACCTTATTTCCTTTAGATGAAGAACTTATTTTGGAGAAAGTAAAGTTGCATAACAAAGTCATGATACTTACCGAAGAGCCTATTAACAATGGCTTTGCGCAATCATTAGCTGGAAAAATTCAGCAGTTTTGCTTCAATTATTTGGATGCACCTATTGAAGTTGTGGGTGCCGAAAATATGCCAGCAATCCCTTTAAATGCTACATTAGAACATACCATGTTACCCAGTGCAGATAAGGTAAAAGAAAGATTAGTAGCCTTGTTAAATTATTGATAGAAAATAAATTTAATAAATAATTACCCTTTTTATATAATGGACTATTATTTAAAAAGTGAGGTGTTTTGAAATAAGTAATACGAAAGTGAAATGGTCTAAAGACCATTTCAAACTGAGGTAAATGCCGATGATCATTTGTTAGACCAAATTTATTTGGTCTATTACAAATATCATATCGGTATAATTCCGATAAAACTTTCAATTTAGTCCATATACAGTATGCCTAATTTAACTAATCGTCCCTCAAAAAGTCATTTTTAAACGGCAGAGATGTTGGCCTTGTGAAAATGG
>DAORKI010000025.1:38322-40464 GCA_035439485.1 Bacteroidia bacterium | reverse complement strand
CATCTCCTTCTGCTATTATTTTATCAAAAGTGTCTTTAGATTTGGCTGTTTGGGCAGATTTAATTTTGGTCTCTGCAGAAGCATTTTCAAAATTCATGGCTAAAGCCTTATTATATTCCTTTACAGCATCATCAAACTTTTTTTCTGTTAATTTAGCGTCACCAGCTGTAATGTATGCATCGAATTCTGCTTTCTTTTTTGCCAATAAAACATCACTTTTAAAATTCTGAGCTGCTTTTATTTTATTTTCTGCAGTATTGTTCTCAAAATTCATGGCCAAACCTTTATTATATTCCTTTATCGCCTCATCATATTTTTTAAGTGCAACTTGGGCATCTCCATCAGCAATATATTTATCAAATTCATCTTTCTTTTTTTGATATTTTGCATTTTCAGTCCTTTCTGTTGCTTTTTGATTATCAAAATTCATTAAAAAAGCCTTGTTATACTGATTTACTGCATCATCAAACTTTTTGGCTGCAAGAAGTGTATTTCCATCATTTATAAATTTGTCAAATTCTGCTTGTTTTTTAGCCAATTCATCAGCTTCTTTAGCTTCTTTGGCAGCTTTAATTTTAGCATTACATGTTGACTTATCAATATTCATGTTTAATGCTTTGGTATAAGTAAAAACAGCATCGTCAAATTTTTTATTTGCTAAGCTTGCGTCACCTTCAGCAATTAGTTTATTAAACTCGGCATTTTGTTTTGCCTTTAGTGCTGATTCGGCTGCTTCCTTCTGTTTTTTTACTTCTAGTGCTTTGGATAAAACTTCAACTTTTGATTTGATTGATTTTGTGTATTCTTTGTCATAGTCGAAATTTTTTTGGGCAGGATCAAAGTAAATTTTTCCAATAGGTTGTTCAAGGATTGTAACATCCAAATCAGGCACCACTTCAAATAAATAAACTTTTGCTCCTCGGTAATTAAAGACAGCTGTTTTATCAGAAAGTTCTTTAGGAACGTTTTTGGTGTTAATGCTGAGTTTCTTTGAGGTATAACCATTTTTTGAGAAAACTAAAGTAAATTCATCGTCTTGTGGAACTTTAAACAAAAAAGTTCCTGCAGCTGTAGTTCTAACCTTATTAATTTCGGTTTTATCTTTGTAAAGAACAATTAATACTTCCTCCATTTCTTGGCCATTACTATCATCTAGTACACGCCCTCCTATTTCAAGTACCCATTTATCATTTGTTTGAGCATTAACTAATAAATAGCTTTGGTTTAAAACCAAAACCATCAATAAGACGAGTTTATGCAAAGATTTTAATTGTAAAGTAAAAAGTTGTTGATAGATAAATTTCACAATTTTAGTTTTTTAAATTTTTTGTTTCATTTTTAAACATCGATTCAGTGATGTCTTTATTATTTTTTTTATAAAAAACCCCCCATTTGTATGTAATTTTTTTGTATTCTGTTGCTACACCTCCATTAATATATATTATTCTATTGATTTTACAATTTCCTGTGATTAATTCTTCATTAGTTACACCATTTGGATAACTCTTTAAAAGGGAGTCAAGGGAGTTGCCAGTGGCCAGCTGTTTATCAATTGCGCTACCTTCAGAATTGAAGGACTTTCTTTTTAGCCCAGTTTGTTGTTCATCTCCCGAAGGATTCCCTTTTTTGGCCTCAATTGCTCTCCTTTGTGCTTCAATTTGCATTTGTTGTTTCGCTGCCAATTCTTGTTCATTTTTCTTTCTAAAAGCCTCAATGGCTTCAGAATTTTCACGCATTTTTTCACGAACTTGCTTACGTTTCAATGTTGCTTCCTCTTCACGAGCAATTCTTGCACGTTCAGCTTCCTCTAGTGCTTTATATCTGAGTTTTTCATTCGCTGTTCTCTTTGATTCAGTTTCTGCGGCAGCCCTATTTTTTTGTGTAACAGCATTATTCGGAACTGGGTTTTCAATCTTGTTCTTTTGTTTAATTTGCTCCTCATTGAGCTTTTCTTTTAACTCTTTTTTCTTTCTGGCTTCTTCTTCAAGATTTCTTTTAGCTATTGCCAATTCTGTTTCTTTCAAAGATTTTAATTGGGCCTCTTTTAAAGCCAAGGCTTTTAATTTCTGATTTTCATTTTCAGTGATGATTTTATGCTCATCTTCATTTTTTCTTTTATCAGCTATATCGCTTGTTTTCTTT